>CAMFLG010000380.1 GCA_945957495.1 uncultured Pseudorhodobacter sp.
GGGCTGCCAGCCCAGTTCCTCGGTCGCGCGGCGGCTGCCGGACACCAGTTTGGTCGCATCGCCGGGGCGGCGGGCGCCTTCGATCAGCGGTACCGGCATATTGGTGACATGCCGGGCATGGTCGATCACCTCGCGCACCGAAAACCCGGTGCCCGAACCCAGACAGAACACCCGGTTTTCCCGCCCATCCAGAATCCAGTTCAGACCCAGCACATGCGCCTCCACCAGATCCATCACATGCACATAGTCACGGATGCAGGTGCCATCGGGCGTGGCATAATCGCTGCCAAACACCGTCAGCGCCGGGCGCTGCCCGTCAATCGCCTGCAGCATGATCGGGATCAGATGCGTCTCAGGCTCATGCGCCTCGCCCACCTCGCCCTCTGGGTCGGCGCCAGCCACGTTGAAATAGCGAAAGATCACATGGTTCAGCCCGTGGCTGGCAGAGAAATCGCGCAGCATGTCCTCGATGGCGCGCTTTGATCCGCCGTAGGCGTTGATCGGTGCCTGCACGGTATCTTCATTCAGCACCACACCGTCCTGATCGCCATAGGTGGCGCAAGTCGAGGAAAAGATGAAATTCTTGCAATCCGCCGCACAGGCCGCCTCGATCAGGTTCAGTGCCCCCATCACATTCGTCCGCCAGTACAGCCCCGGATCTTTCATCGAATCGCCCACCAGCGACAGCGCCGCGAAATGCATCACCGCAACCGGTTGATGCGCTGCAAACACCGCATCCAGCCGTGCCCGATCCAACAGATCGCCCTGCTCCAGCGGCCCGAATTTCACCGCTTCGGCATGGCCAGTGGACAGGTTGTCAAATACCACCGGCGTAAATCCTGCCGCCTTCAGCACCTTGCAGGCATGCGCCCCGATATATCCCGCGCCACCGGAAACCAGAACCTTGCCAGACATCAATGCATCCTTTCGCAATTGCGGTTTTGGCCAGCACAGCGGAACGCATGGTGGCCCTGAATGGCCCGCCGCGCCGCAGACTGGGGCGCGGCAGACAGAGTCTATCTGCTTAGCAAGGCCTGTACGACGCGTTCTGCGGCGTCTTCGGCGGAAAGATCCGACGTATCAAGGATTACTTCGGCGTCATCGGGGGCTTCGTAGGGGCTGTCGATGCCGGTGAAGTTCTTCAGGTTGCCGGCGCGGGCCTTCTTGTACAGGCCTTTGACATCGCGCTGCTCGGCAACCGCCAAAGGCGTGTTGACAAAGACTTCGATGAACTCGCCCTCTGCCATCATCTCGCGCACCATCTGCCGTTCGGCGCGGAAGGGCGAGATGAAGGCGGTCAACACGATCAGGCCCGCATCCGTCATCAGCTTGGCCACTTCGCCCACGCGGCGGATGTTTTCCACCCGGTCGGCATCGGTAAAGCCCAGATCACGGTTCAACCCGTGGCGGACGTTGTCGCCGTCCAAAAGGAAGGTGTGCTTGCCCATGGCATGCAGCTTCTTCTCGACGATATTGGCGATGGTCGATTTGCCAGAGCCGGACAGGCCGGTAAACCAGACAACCTTGGCCTTCTGGTTCTTGATCGCCGCATGCGCGTTACGGTCAATGTCCAGCGCCTGCCAATGGATGTTCTGCGACCGGCGCAGCGCAAAATGCACCATGCCCGCAGCCACCGTCGCATTGGTCATCCGGTCGATCAGGATGAAACCGCCCAGATCGGGGTTCTTGTCATAGGCCTCGAACGGCACCGCCCGGTCGGTCGAGATGTTGACCACCCCGATCGCGTTCAGCCTTAGGGTTTTCGACGGCAGATGTTCCAGCGTGTTGACGTTCACCTCATATTTCGGCTCGGTCACGGTCGCCGTCATTGTCTGCGTGCCGATCTTCAGAAGGTACGGGCGGCCCGGTAGCATCTCATGCTCTTCCATCCAGACCAGCGTTGCCTCGAACTGGTCGGCCACTTCACAGGGCGCGTCCGACTGCACGATCACGTCGCCGCGCGAACAGTCCACCTCATCGGCGAAGGTCAGCGTGATCGACTGGCCCGCCACCGCCTGATCCAGATTGCCGTCATAGGTGACGATGGATTTGACCGTGGTGGTCTTGCCCGACGGCAGCACCCGGATCGCATCGCCGGGCCGGATGATGCCGGAGGCGATCTGCCCGGCAAAGCCGCGGAAATCCAGATTCGGGCGGTTGACCCACTGCACCGCCATGCGGAACGGCCCATCCTGCATCTGCGCCACATTGACCGGCGCCTCTTCCAGATGGCCCATCAGGGTCGGGCCCTGATACCACGGCATGTTCTCCGACCGGGTCACGATATTGTCGCCCGCCAGCCCCGAAATCGGGATCGGCAGGAATGCCTTCATGCCGATCTGCTTGGCAAAATGCGAATATTCGGTGACGATCTCATAGAACCGTTCGGCGCTATAGCCGACCAGATCCATCTTGTTCACCGCCAGCACCACGTTGCGGATGCCCAACAACTGCACCAGATAGGAATGCCGCCGCGTCTGCGTCAGCACCCCTTGGCGCGCGTCGATCAGAATAACCGCAAGGTCGGCGGTTGAGGCGCCCGTCACCATGTTGCGGGTGTATTGTTCATGGCCGGGGGTGTCGGCGACGATGAACTTGCGCTTGTCGGTGGCAAAGAAGCGGTAGGCCACGTCAATCGTGATGCCCTGCTCGCGTTCCGCCGCCAGACCATCGACCAACAGCGCAAAGTCAATGTTCGCGCCCTGGGTGCCATGCGCCTTGCTGTCATGTTCAAGGCTGGCAAGCTGATCTTCAAAGATCATCTTGCTGTCATACAAGAGCCGCCCAATCAGCGTCGATTTGCCGTCATCCACCGAACCGCAGGTGATAAAGCGCAGCATGGTCTTGTGCTGATGCTTCAGCAGATAGGCCTCGATATCCTCGGCAATCAGGCTGTCGGCGATGTAGGCGGGGTCAACTTGGGTGATGTCGGACATCAGAAATACCCCTCTTGTTTCTTCTTCTCCATCGAAGCGGCCTGATCGTGGTCGATCGCCCGCCCCTGCCGCTCCGATGTGGTGGTCAGCAGCATTTCCTGAATGACCTCCGGCAGGGTCGCAGCGGTGCTTTCCACCGCCCCCGTCAACGGATAGCAGCCCAGCGTGCGGAACCGCACCGATTTCATCATCGGCACTTCGCCCGCGCGCAACGGCATCCGGTCGTCATCCACCATGATCAGCATGCCGCCGCGTTCCACCACCGGGCGCGCAGCCGAGAAATACAGCGGCACAATTTCGATGCCTTCCAGATGGATGTATTGCCAGATGTCCAGCTCGGTCCAGTTCGACAGCGGGAAAGCCCGGATGCTTTCGGTCTTGGATTTGCGGGTGTTGTAAAGCTTCCACAACTCGGGCCGCTGGTTTTTCGGATCCCAGCGGTGGTTGGCCGAGCGGAACGAGAAGATCCGCTCTTTCGCGCGGCTCTTTTCTTCATCCCGGCGTGCGCCGCCAAAGGCCACGTCGAAATTATACTTGGTCAGCGCCTGTTTCAGACCATCGGTTTTCCACATGTCGGTGTGCAGGCTGCCGTGATCGAACGGGTTGATGCCCTTTTCCACCGCTTCGGGATTCTGATAAACGATCAGATCCATCCCGGCATCCTTCGCCGCCTTTTCGCGCAGCGCATACATGTCGCGGAACTTCCACGTCGTATCCACATGCAACAACGGAAACGGCGGCGGCGCCGGATAAAACGCCTTCTTGGCCAGATGCAGCATCGTCGCGCTGTCCTTGCCCACCGAATACAACATCACCGGGTTGTCGGCATTCGCCACAACCTCCCGCATGATGTGAATGCTCTCAGCCTCAAGACGCTGCAAATGCGTCAG
>CAMFLG010000381.1 GCA_945957495.1 uncultured Pseudorhodobacter sp.
GCATTCCCGATCTATCCGGGGCTTTAAGACCCGCAAGGCAAACCGGGCTGCCCCCCGGTTTGCCTTGACTTCATTTTGACTGCCGGGTCAGTATGCGAGGGAAATCCACTGCACCCGTGACCCTGCATGCCCCGCGATCCCCGTTTTGATCTGCTGTTCCAACCGTTGAAAATCGGGCCTGTCACCGCCCCCAACCGGTTCTGGCAGGTGCCGCATTGCACCGGCATGGGCAATCTTTACCCGCAGACCCTTGCCACCATGCGCGGCATCAAGGCCGAGGGCGGCTGGGGCGTGGTGAACACCGAATATTGCTCGATTCACCCCAGTTCTGACGATACATCCGCGCCCTACGCCTCGCTCTGGGACGATGGCGATATAGCCAACATGGCGGCAATGACGAATGCCGTTCATGCGCATGGCGCGTTGGCGGGGGTGGAGTTGTGGTATGGCGGGCAACGGACGGGCAATGTGCTTAGCCGCGAGGTATCTCTGGCCCCGGAAAGCCTGCTGGCGGAAACCGTGCCGTGGCAAAGCCAGCGCATGGACCTGACCGATATCCGCAACCTGCGCGACTGGCACCGATCCGCCGCCCTGCGCGCCAAGCGGGCCGATTTTGACGTCGTGTACGTCTATGCCGGGCACACATACCTTCTGTCACAATTTCTGGATGCCAACATCAACAGCCGGACCGATGATTACGGCGGCAGTTTCCGCAACCGCACCCGGCTGATCAAAGAGGTTTTGGCCGACACGCGCGCGGCCGTTGGTGACCGCTGTGCCATCGCCATCCGGATCGAAGTGGTTGACGAGGATGGCGGCGGGCGCGACGCGCGGGCAGAGTTCCTGGGCGAGATTGCCGATATGGTCGATGTGTTTGACGTGACCATTCCGGATTACAGTCAGGAAATGGGTGCCTCACGCTTTATCAAAGAGGCATCGCTGGAAGAGCATATTTCGCATGTGCGTGCGATAACCGGAAAGCCCGTGGTCACGGTGGGCCGCTTTACCAGCCCTGAAACCATGCTGTCGCAAGTCCGGCGCGGCGTGATCGACTTTATCGGCGCGGCCCGCCCCTCGATCGCCGATCCATTTTTGCCCGAAAAGATCCGCGACAGGCGGCTGGATGACATCCGCGAATGCATTGGCTGCAACATCTGCTATGCGCATGATGGCCTTGGCGCCCCGATCCGCTGCACCCAGAACCCAACGATGGGCGAGGAATGGCGGCGTGGCTGGCATCCTGAACGCACACCGGCAGTGATCGGCAAGGCCGATCCGGTTCTGGTGGTGGGCGCGGGCCCCGCGGGGCTGGAGGCCGCGCTGACACTTGGGCGGCGCGGCGTTCCGGTGCTTCTGGCCGAAGCCAACACCCAGGCGGGCGGGCGCGTCAGCCGTGAATCCCGGCTTCCCGGCCTGTCGGAATGGGCGCGGGTGCGCGACTGGCGGTTGCACCAGATTTCAAAACTGCCAAACGTCGAATTGTTCCCCGCTAGCAGAATGGGCGTTCAGGATGTTTTGGACACTGGCGTGGCCCATGCCCTGATCGCCACCGGCAGCCATTGGCGTGCCGATGGTCGTGGGCGCAGTTTTCCCGGCGGCGTGGCAAGCTATGTCGACCCGCGCACCGTGACCCCGGATCAGGTGTTGGACGGCGCCCGCCCGAAAGGGCCAGTCGTGATCTTTGATGATGAGGGCTACCATATCGCAGCCGGTCTGGCCGATCTGCTGGCCTCTGCCGGTCTGGATGTCAGCTATGTTGCCAGCGCCGGGCTTGTTGCGGATTGGGCCAGTTACACGGTGGAACAGCCCCGGCTGCAGGCGCGGTTGATCGAACGTGGTGTGAAGATCATCACCTCGCACATGGTCAGCGGGCTGACCGCCGACGCGGCACAACTGACCTGTGCCTTCACAGGGCGCATGTCGCACATCGCCTGCGGCGGTTTCATCCCTGTGACTTCCCGCGAACCCGATGACTTTCTGTGGCAGGGGCTGCAGGGCCGGGGGCTGACCAGGTTGGAACGTATCGGCGACGCCAGGGCCCCCGGCCTGATTGCACATGCCGTTTACGACGGGCATCGGGCCGGGCGTGGCCATCTGTCGGCCCCGGAAACCATGGCAGTGCTGCGGGAACGGGTAATCCTTGAACGCGCCCAGCGTTAGACGAACCCGCGCCAGCGCAGCACGGCGAACATCAAGGCCGCGACGATCAGCAAAGAAAATGCAACCGACGCTGCGAAGTTCAAAACCGCACCGATGCGGCGATCCTTTGCGCCCAGTCTGGTAAGATAGCGCACGGCGGTGTCATAGGCCTTGGCAACCGCCTCTTGGTCAATCCGCGTCAATAACTTGGGGTTTTGGGCGAGAACCGAGGCTTCGGCGACCAGTTGTGCCGCCGCGCGGACGTTGCGCGGCAGGCGTTTGCCACCCTTACGCAGCTTTTCTTCCAATCCCTGACCGGAGATCTTCAGCCGTTGTTCCATCAGCCCGGCCACCCTGTCGGCCATTTGCTGAATTGGAACTCCGGTCATTTTGCGCCCCCAAGCTGTGCCATCAAACCTTATCCTGCCCACTGGGACGCTTCAACTGCTCTGGTCGTGGTTGCGAAGAAGCGTTAAGAATGGCGGCATGTTAGCCACCACAGAATATCCCGCCGCGTCCCCTGACGCCGCCCGCGCAACCCCGTTGCTGATCGTGCATGGCCTGTTCGGCTCTGCCCGCAACTGGGGTGTCATCGCCCGGCATCTGGCAAAGGATCGCCCCGTGCTGGCGGTAGATATGCGCAACCACGGGCAAAGCCCGCGCACCACATCGCACAGCTATGCCGATATGGCCGCCGATCTGGCAGAGGTGATCGCGGCGCATGGTGGCAAGGCCGATGTGCTTGGCCATTCGATGGGTGGCAAGGCCGCGATGCAACTCGCGTTGACGCAACCGGACCTGCTGCGAAAGCTGGTCGTGGCCGATATCGCCCCGGTTGCCTATGGCCACGACCAGACCCACCATATCAACGCGATGCGCAGCCTTGATCTTGCCGGTTTGACCAGCCGGGGAGAGGCTGACCGCCGCCTTGCGCAGACGCTGGACGACGCCTCTTTGCGGGCGTTTTTCCTGCAATCGCTGGACCTGAAGGAACAGCCCGCCCGGTGGCGGCTTAATCTGGATACGTTGGAACTGGAAATGCCGAAGATTGTCGGCTGGCCGGGCACCCAAGGCCAGTTTGACGGCCCCACCCTGTTCCTGACCGGTTCGGAATCGCATTATGTCAAACCCGAACACCGCGAAGGCATCCGCGCCCTGTTCCCCAAGGCGCGGTTTGCCAAGATTCCGGGTGCGGGACATTGGCTGCATGCCGAACGGCCGCGTGAATTCGAAGCGGCCGTTGAGGTTTTTCTGAACGCCTGAGACCTTGCCGAAAATCAGTCTGCGGGGCGCTTCATCCGCGCCAGAAGGTTGTCTTTCAGCCAGAACTGATGCCAAAGTGCCGCCGCAACATGGCCCACGATCAGCACGATCAGCACGGGTTTCAACAGCTCATGCACCTCAGCCACCACGGCCACGCCGCCGTACCAAGCCACCAGCCCGGTGATCGGCGCAAGAAACATCACCGCATACAGCACCCAGTGAACGATGAGCGACGCTTTGACCATCATCGCGGAACTTGTCGCCGGTTCATCCGGGACACCGCGCATCAACCGCAGTTCAAGCCGCCAGATCAGCAGTGCCAAGACCGCGATACCAACCAGAACATGTGCCCATGCCGCAGTGGTCAGCGTGGCAGCACCGGTGGTTTCGAAGGCGCGCCAGACATCCCCCATGCTTTCA
>CAMFLG010000382.1 GCA_945957495.1 uncultured Pseudorhodobacter sp.
GCCTGCGGCGTCGCGGAAAGCGCGCGCAAGGGCGTTGTCGGGCACGATGCCAAGGCCCACTTCGTTGGTGACAAGGATCACCGGGCTGGTTTGGCGCGGCAGCATCGCCACCAAGGCCTGCCCCCCCGCGCGCCAATCCGCCTCTGCCAACATCAGGTTGGTCAGCCACAGGGTCAGGCAATCCACCAGCCTTGGGCCTTGGCCATCGCTAGCGGTCAGCGCGCCGATCAGATCCATCGGTTCGGAAATTGTCACCCATTCGGCACCGCGACGGGCCTGATGTTCGGCGATGCGGGCGCGCATTTCATCATCCCATGCCTGCGCCGTGGCGATGTAGGTCGCAGGACGCCCCAGCTCCAGCGTGCGCGTCTCGGCGATAAGGCTTTTGCCTGATCGTGCGCCCCCGGTGATGAGAATGGTTTTTTGCATGCTGGCCCTTGTCCCTGCCTTCGTGTCAAAGCAGAAACGAAAGGTTCGCGAAAGGAGAAATGCGACTGTGCCCGCCAAAGCGCCGACAGAGCTATTGTTGATCCGTCATGCCCCCGCGCTGACCGAGGGTCGCATGGCAGGGCGGCGCGACGTGGGTGCCGATTGCAGCGACGCGCGCAGGGTTGAGGCGTTGCGGCGCCATATCGGGGCGGTGGATCACCATTGGGTCAGCCCGGCGCTGCGTTGTCGGCAAACGGCGGCTGCGCTGTGGCCGGATGTAGCACCCGCGCAGGACGCGCGGCTGTGGGAGCAGGATTTTGGCGCGTGGGAGGGGGTGGCCTTTGCCGATCTGCCTGATCTGGGTGCGCTTTCGACGGCAGAGCTTGCGGCGCATCGCCCGCCGGGGGGCGAAAGCTTTGCTGATCTTTGCCAAAGGGTTGCACCGGCCCTGACCGCGCTTTCGCAGCTGGGGGGACGAGTGGCGGTTGTGGTCCATGCGGGGGTGATCCGTACCGCTGTGGGGTTGGCTTTGGGCAATGCCGAACAGGGCCTTGCATTTCAGGTGGTGCCGCTGTCCCTCACGCGGTTGACGGCCTTGCCGGGCGGGCTGTGGTCGATTGGTTGCGTGAATGCGGTGGTTCACTGATGCCCGTTAGCCTGCGCGTTCCCGGCCATTTTGGCGAGTTTTTGCAGGGGCGGCTGGGGCCGGGCGGGCCGGTTGTTCTGGTGACGCTGCCTTGCCCTGTGCTGGGGGTGCGGGCAACGTTGACAGAGGCTGCCGGGTTCAGCCTGACCAAATCCAGCCAGCCCATCATGACCGAGGCGCGGGCGGCGGCCTTTCTTGCCGCGCTTAATCTGCCGATCCGGGACCGGATTGACCTTGCGGCAGAGATGCCGCCGGGCGGCGGTGCGGGCGTGTCAACGGCGGCCCTGGTGGCGCTTGCGCGGGTTGCGGGTTGGCAGGGCGATGACCTGACCCTTGCGCGGGCCTGCGTTGCGGCAGAGGGCGCGTCTGATCCCTTGATGCTGTCGTTGCCGTCGCAGATGCTGTGGGCGTCACGCCAGGGAGAGGTCATCGCCACATTACCGCCGCCGCCGCCGATGGAGGTGATCGGCGGTTTTTATGGCCCGCCGCGCCGGACCGATCCGAAAGATGCGGATTTTCCTGATATTGCCGATCTGATCGCCGCGTGGGCTTTGGCCGCGCAGGCGGGCGACTTGGCGGAAGTGGCGCAGTTGGCCAGCACCTCGGCGGCGCGGACGCAGGCGCATCGCGGGGCGCAATCTGACCCTACCGCGTCGCTGGCGGCAGACCTTGGCGCGCTGGGCCATGTCATAGCCCACACCGGATCGGCGCGCGGGATGATCTTTGCGCCGGGGTCGGTGCCCGCAGGGGCAAAGGCGGCGCTGATGGCAGCAGGGCTGCGGGGCGTCGTGCAATTTCGCGTAGGGGGCGGGGTTTGAGTTTCGCGGCGATGATGCTGGTGGCGATGGCGATTGATCTGGCCCTTGGCTGGCCGGACCGGCTTTATGCCGCGATCGGTCATCCAGTGACGTGGATCGGTGCATTGATCCGCTGGATGGATCAGCGGTTTAACCATGACACGGCCTCTGATCTGGTTCGCAGGAGCGCGGGTGTGCTCACGGCTGTCGTGGTGATTGGCGTCGCGGGCGGGCTGGCCTATGGCGTGCAAAGCCTGTTGCCACAGGGCTGGCCGGGGATCGTGCTGGGCGGGGTTCTGGCCTGGCCCTTTGTCGCGCTGCGTTCGATGCACGCGCATGTGGCGGCGGTGGCGCGGCCCTTGCAGGCCGGAGATTTGCCCGCCGCGCGCCACGCGGTTTCGATGATCGTGGGGCGGGATCCGTCAGTGCTGGATGCGGCGGGGGTGGCGCGGGCGGCGATGGAAAGTCTGGCTGAAAACAGCTCTGACGGTATCGTCGCGCCGATCTTCTGGGGCGCGGTTGCGGGCCTGCCGGGGATCGTGGCCTATAAGGCGATCAACACGATGGATTCGATGATCGGCCACCGCACCCCTAGGTTTGAGGCGTTTGGCTGGGCCTCTGCCCGCATCGACGATCTGGTCAACCTGATCCCGGCGCGCCTGACGGGGCTGCTGTTCGCGCTGGCTTCGGGGCGGCCGAAACCGGCGCTGCGGGTGATGCTGCGCGATGCGCGGCTGCACCGTTCGCCCAATGCCGGTTGGCCAGAGGCGGCAATGGCTGGGGCCCTGAACGTGCGGCTGTCTGGCCCGCGCGTTTACGCCAACCGGGTGGCAGAGGAGCCTTGGGTCAACCCCGGCGCGCCGGACCCCACGGCGGCAGACCTGCAACGCGGGCTTGCGCTTTACGTCCGGGCGATGTTTGTGCTGGGCCTTGGGCTGGCGGTTCTAGCCCTGATCTGACGAGGCAACATGCGCGATCACGGCGGCAATATCGACGGGGCCATCGCCCGCTTTGGCGGCACGGACTGGATTGATCTTTCGACAGGGATCAACCGCGTGCCCTATCCGGTGCCTGCGCTTGCGCCAGAGGATTGGGCGATGCTGCCCACCGCGGCGGCGAAGGCCGGGCTGTTGCAGGTGGCGCGCCGGGCCTATGGCACGCAGGCGCCGCTGCTGGCCGTTGCGGGCGCGCAGGCGGCCATTCAGATGATCCCGCGCCTGCGTCCGCCAGGTGTGGCTCGGGTGCTGGGGCCGACCTATAACGAACATGCGGCCTCGCTGCGTGCGGCAGGTTGGCAGGTGCAAGAGGTCACGCGGCTGGCGCATCTGGCCGGGGCCGATCTGGCCGTGGTGGTCAATCCCAACAACCCCGACGGGGCTGCCCACGCGCCCGCCGACCTTCTGGCGCTGGCGGGGCAGGTGGGTCGGCTGGTCGTTGACGAAAGCTTTGCCGATGCGCAGCCCGAATTGTCCTTGGTGGCGATGGCGGGGCAGGATGGCCTGTTGATCCTGCGTTCTTTCGGCAAGTTCTATGGGCTTGCCGGGGTGCGACTTGGCTTTGTCATCGGGTCTGAAGGCGATATCGCGGCTCTGCAAGAGATGTCGGGGCCTTGGCCGGTGAATGGCGCGGCGCTGCGGATCGGCAGCGTGGCGCTGGCCGATCAGGATTGGGCCGCCGCCACCATTCAGCGCCTGCGGGCTGAGGTTTTGGCCGCCGATGCGCTGGCCACCGCAGCCGGTTGGCAGGCGCTGGGCGGATGCGAGTTGTTCCGGCTTTATGACACGCCCGATGCCGAACAGGCGCAGGCAAGGTTGGCGCGTCACCGCATCTGGTCGCGGATTTTTCCCTATTCCAACCGCTGGCTGCGTCTGGGCCTGCCGGGGGGCGCCCAGGAATGGGCGCGGCTGGCGCAGGCATTGGAGGGGTGAATGGAGTTTACCGC
>CAMFLG010000383.1 GCA_945957495.1 uncultured Pseudorhodobacter sp.
ACGCTATTGACCCGCGAAGCAGAGGCGCTGGTTGGCCTCTCTGATGGCAGCAAGATCGCCGCCCGTCTGGTGATCGCCGCCGATGGCCGCAATTCCACCATGCGCCAAGCCCTTGGCATCCCGGTGAAAACCACGCGCTATGGCCAAAAGGCGCTGGCCTTTGCCGTCCGCCACCCCATCCCGCATGGCAATATCTCGACCGAGATTCACCGCTCTGGCGGCCCCTTCACCTTCGTGCCGCTGCCCGACCGTGATGGTCTGCCCTGTTCCGCCGTGGTCTGGATGGAAACCGGGCCAGAGGTGATGCGCCTTGCGTCCCTGCCCGTGGCGGAGTTTCAGGCGGAAATGGCCGTCCGGTCCTGCGGCATTCTGGGGCCGCTGACCCTGCTGACCCGCCGCTCTGTCTGGCCGATCATCACCCAGATCGCGGGCCATATGGCAGGCGAACGTGTGGCCCTGATGGCCGAGGCCGCGCATGTGGTGCCCCCCATCGGCGCGCAGGGGCTGAACATGAGCCTTGCCGATCTGACCGCCCTGCTGGATCTGGCGCAGGCCGATCCCGCCGGGCTGGGCACAACCCGGATGCTGGACGCCTATCACCGCCGCCGTCATCTGGATGTCGAGGTGCGTGTTAAAGGCATCGACGCGCTGAACCGCGCCTCGATGATCGGCGGGCAAGCCCTGCGCGATCTGCGTGCAGCCGCTCTCAACACGCTTTATTCCGTCGGCCCGGTGCGCAAAACCCTGATGCGGGCCGGAATCGGCGTGCGCTAGGATGGGCAATCTGCCCATCCTGCGTTGACGGGCTCTGCGCCCGTCAAACTTCGGTTAACCATGTAACCCGTTGGATTCGTTCTGTTTTCAGATGTCGCACGCGCGCGACATCTACAAAACCGCGTCCACCCCGCGCCGCAACCGCGCCACCGTGGTGGGCACATCGGCCAGCTTGTCCAGCCCGAACAGACCCAGCCGGAAGGTGCGGAAATCCGCCCCCTCTCCCACCTGCAGTGGCACCCCTGCGGCGATCTGCAGCCCCAGATCGCGGAACTTCGACCCGTTCTGGACCGCCGGATCCTCGGTGTAAGACACCACCACGCCTGGGGCGGCAAAGCCCTCCGCCGCCACCGAAACCACGCCCTTCTCCGCCAGCAGCGCGCGCACCGCGCGACCCAGCGCCCATTGTGCCGCCTTCGCCTCGGCAAACCCCATCGCGCGGGTTTCCAGCATCGCATCGCGCAGGCCCACGATCGCATCGGTCGGCATGGTGGCATGATAGGCATGCCCGCCGCCCTCATAGGCCGCCATGATCGCGCGCCACTTCTTCAGATCCAGCGCGAAACTGTTCGAGGTCGTCTCTGCCAGCCGCGCCTCGGCCCGCGGCCCCATCACCACGATCCCGGCGGCGGGCGAGGCCGACCACCCCTTCTGTGGGGCAGAGATCAGCACATCCACCCCCGTCGCCGCCATATCCACCCAGATGCAGCCCGACGCGATGCAATCCAGCACCATCAGCGCGCCCACCTCATGCGCCGCCGCCGCCAGCGCCGCGATATAATCGTCCGGCAGGATGATCCCGCTAGAGGTTTCCACATGCGGCGCAAACACAGCCTCGGGCTTGGCCTCGCGGATCTTCGCCACCACCTCTTCAATCGGCGGCGGCGCATAGGGCGCCTTCGCACCGTTCCCGGTCTGCCGCGCCATCACCACGGTCGTCGCGGTCGCAAAACCGCCAGCCTCGAAAATCTGGCTCCACCGGAACGAAAACCACCCGTTCCGAACGATCAGCGCGTGCCCCTGCCCGAACTGCCGCGCCACAGCTTCCATCGCATAGGTGCCGCCGCCCGGCACCAAAGCCACGGCAGAACCCTGATAAACCTCTTTCAGCAGACCAGAGAGATCCCGCATCACCCCCTGAAACTTCGCCGACATGTGGTTCAGCGACCGGTCGGTGAACACCACAGAGAATTCTTCCAATCCATCCGGATCAATATGGGCATGCGGCAGTTTCATCGGTTGTCCTCCAAATTTCCCGGCAATTTAGCGCCAATCCGCCGCCGCTGTCACCCCGTAGGATGGGCAATATTGCCCATCCTACCCCAGCGGCCCCGGGCGGCGTTCTTCGGTCAGCAAAACATTGGCCTCAATCTGCCCTACCCCCGGCAGCGTCATGATCCGCCGCCGCAGCACCCGCTCAAAATCCGCAATGTCGCGCGCCACCACCCGCAGGCGATAGTCGAACAGCCCCAGCACATGCTGGACCACCTGCACTTCGGGAATAGCACCCACGGCGCGTTCAAAATCTTCCAGTGAAACCAATCCCTTGGTTGCAAGCTTGATGCCAAGAAACACCGTCACACCAAAGCCAAGCGCGGCACGGTCCGCATCCACCCTTGCCCCGGCGATGATCCCCGCCTCTTCCAGCCGTTTCACCCGCCGCCAGGCGGCGGGCTGCGACAGACCAAGACGGCGGCCCAACTCGCCCGCCGAAACCCCCGCATCCAACGAAAGCGCGCGCAGGATTTCCCTGTCCTGATCATCAAGGTCAATCAAAGCGGCAATCCTTCGCTATCCTTGATGGTTGCAATCAGCATCAGCGCGTCCAGCTCGCTGATATGCGGCAAGGACAGGATGCGCGCCCGGTAGACCTCTTGATAATGCGCCATGTCACGCGCGATCACGTTCAGCCGCACGTCCACCCGGCCCAAGAAGGTTTCGATCCCCACCACCTCGGGCACCGCGCGCGCGGCGGCAATGAATTCATCAAAGGCCCGTGGGTTGGTCTTGTCGAGGGTAAAGCGCAGGCTGACCTCAACCTCATAACCCAGCCGCCGCCAGTCGATCACGGCCCGCGCAGGCTGGATTACCCCCCCTTCCGTCAACCGTTCCAGCCGCCGCCAAAGCGTGGCCACCGTCACGCCCGCCCGCGTCGCCAGATCGGCGCGCGACAGCGCAGGCTCTGCCAGATGGTGCCGCAAGATGCGGCGGTCTGTATCGTCAAGCTGCATGACTTTTCCGAAAATGCCGACTCTGGCGCATGATTCATCCGCCTGATAAAGATTTTCACCAGCTTTTGCACGGGAAACTTCCGAAAAATCCCTATGCTGCGCCCATCAACCATGAAGGAGCGCCCCAATGCGCGTTTATTACGACCGCGACTGCGATGTGAACATCATCAAGGACAAGAAAGTCGCCATCCTCGGCTATGGCAGCCAAGGCCATGCCCACGCGCTGAACCTGCGCGATTCGGGCGCGAAGAACCTTGTCGTCGCCCTGCGCGAAGGCTCGCCCTCGGCCAAAAAGGCCGAAGCCGAAGGCCTGAAGGTCATGGGCATTGCCGAAGCCGCCGCATGGTGCGACCTGATCATGTTCACCATGCCTGACGAGCTGCAGGCCGCGACCTACAAGAAATACGTCCACGACAATCTGCGCGAAGGCGCCGCGATTGCCTTTGCGCACGGCCTGAACGTGCATTTCGGCCTGATCGAGCCGAAGGCCGGCGTTGACGTCATCATGATGGCACCGAAAGGCCCGGGCCATACCGTGCGCGGCGAATACACCAAAGGCGGCGGCGTGCCCTGCCTGGTGGCGGTGCATCAAGATGCCACCGGCAAGGCGATGGAACTTGGCCTGTCCTACTGCTCGGGCATCGGCGGCGGCCGCTCCGGTATCATCGAAACCAACTTCCGTCAGGAATGCGAAACCGACCTGTTCGGCGAGCAGGCCGTGCTCTGCGGCGGTCTGGTCGAGCTGATCCGCATGGGCTTCGAGACGCTGGTCGAAGCGGGCTACGAG
>CAMFLG010000384.1 GCA_945957495.1 uncultured Pseudorhodobacter sp.
GGCCACTTTCGTCGCGGCACGAAAAGGGCGTGCATGCCTTTCAGGAGATGGTGCGGCAGGCGTTGCAGCTTTAAAGCCGCTTTGGCCTTTTCCTTTCGCCCATCCGCCCCCATCTTGACGCCATGTTGAAGTTTCTTCCCCTGCTGGCGATGGTCGCCTATGGCTTTTTGATGATGCAGTTCTCGGTCTGGCGGACCAAGCAGAACCTTGCAACCCAAAGCCATCCGCTGCGCGATGCCGATATTGTTGCGCTTGCCGATCAGATGGCGGCGGCACTGGAATTGCCCGGCGTGAAGGTGAATGTGTTCGATGTGGCGGCTGTCAATGGGTTGGCGGCACCCGATGGCCAGATCTACATCACGCGCGGCTTTCTGGAGGCCAAGGCGCGGGGCGAGGTCAGTGCCGCAGAACTGGCCTCGGTGATTGCGCACGAGTTGGGGCATGTGGCCTTGGGCCATTCGCGGCGCCGGATGATTGATTTCACCGGGCAGAACGCCGCCTTCATGATGCTGTCGGCGCTGTTGAACCGCTTTATCCCGGGCTTGGGGGTGATTGTTGCCAACACCATCGCCCGCGCCGTGATGGCGCGGCTGTCGCGGCGCGACGAGTTTGAGGCGGATGCCTATGCCTCGGCCCTGTTGGTGAAATCGGGCATCGGCACGGCGGCGCAGAAATCGCTGTTTCGCAAGCTGAACGCGCTGACGCAGGGCGGCGGGTCTGGCGTGCCTGCGTGGTTGATGAGCCACCCTGCCACCGACGACCGCATCGCCGCGATCGAGGCGAATGAGGCGCGCTGGCGGCAGGTTCAGGCGTGAAGCGCCTTTGACAGTTTCGGCAGTTGCGCGCGTTTCAGCAGGGACTTCAAGGCGATGGGCTGACCCGCCATCCGCTCTGCCGTGGCGTGGACGCGGGCCACGACGCCCGCCACGGCCTCTGGCTGTTCTGACCACAGCTGCCACAGAAACCCGTCCGGGTCGCGCCGCTGCAACCCCTCTGCCGCCAGAACGTGGCGCGGGAAATCCTGCGCGTTGAAGGTCACGATGCAATCGGCATGCCCGGCGATGGCGATGGCCAGAACGTGCAGATCATTCGGGTCGGGCAACATCAGGCGGGCCTGAAGGCCCGGCTGTTCACGCACCATCGCGCGCGGAAACTGCGTGCGGGTCAACAGCGCATCGCCTTCGGCCTGCATCTGCGCCAGCGGGCCGAGTTTGGCGGTGGCGCGCACCCATTCCTGCAGGATGCGTTCTGAGAAAAGGGGCTCGTACACCCCCGCCTGCGCCACCCCCAACAGGATTTCGCGCAATACCGTTGGGAACAGGACGCAGGCGTCAAGGACCGCGCGCATCAGCCATCCAGCCGGAAGAACAGCGCCTTGAGATAGCCGCTTTCCGCCAGTTGCGGCAGCATCGGGTGATCCGGCCCGGCAAAGCCGGTGTGCAAGAGCTGCCCGCGCCGCCCGCCGCGCCCGATGCCGCGGGCAGAGGCGTTGCGGAAGGAGGCAAGGTCGGCGGCGTGGCTGCACGAACACAAGACCAGATAGCCACCCGGCGCCACCAAGGGGGCCGACAGCCGCGCAATGCGTTCATAGGCGCGCAGGCCCGCCTCCAGCGCCGGTTTGGCGGGCGCAAAGGCGGGTGGGTCACAAATCACCAGATCGAATTGCTGGCCTTCGGCACCTAACGCCTCCAACACATCAAAGGCGTCGCCCTGACGGGTGGAAAACCGTTCGGCGTGACCCGAAAGCTCTGCCCCCTGACCCGCCAGCGCCAAGGCGGCGGCAGAGGCATCAACGGCCAAGGTCGAGGTCGCGCCAGCCGCCAGCGCGGCCAGACCGAACCCGCCAACATGGGCAAACACATCCAGCACCCGCGCGCCCTTGGCCAGACGGGCGGCAAAGGCGTGGTTCGGGCGTTGGTCAAAGAACAGGCCGGTTTTCTGCCCGCCGGTCACATCGGCCAGATAGGTGGCGCCGTTCATCGGCACCGGGATCGGCGCGCTGACCGCACCCGCCAGAACCAGTGTTTCCTCGTTCAACCCTTCCAGCCCGCGCGCGCGGCCGGTGGCGTTTTTCACCACGGTTGACACGCCGGTCACGGCGATCAGCGCGGCAGTCAAATCGGCCAGATGCGCCTCTGCCCAGGCGGCGTTGGGCTGGATCACCGCCACATCGCCAAAGCGGTCAATCACGACGCCGGGCAGAAGGTCTGCCTCGGCATGCACCAAGCGGTAGAACGGCGCATCGAACAGGCGCGAACGCAGGGCAAGCGCCCGCGTCAACCGGGCAGCAAACCACGCCTGATCAATCATCGCATCCGGGTCGCGGTCCAGCATGCGGCAGATGATCTTGGATTTGGTGTTGACTGTCACCAGACCCAGCGGGCGACGTTCGCCATCCTCCAGCACCGCCAGCGCGCCGGGGGCAAGGTTTTGCGTGCGCCGGTCTGTCACCAACTCGTCGGCATAGACCCAAGGAAAGCCGTGGCGGATCGCGCGGGCTTCGGCCTTGGGTTTCAGGCGCACTACAGGAAGGCCGCGCAACGGGGCCGCTTCATCGGGGGAATGGGAAATGGGGGAGGTCATGATGCTCCCCCATACTGTGTTCATGCCGGTGTGAAAAGAGGTTTAGCCTTGGCTTGCGCCCAGCGTCACCGGGCTGCCGTCAAACCGCGTCACCAAAGCGCCTTCCGGCACGGCGGCGATCGGCATCGACAATTCCTCGCGGATGGACTGGATCAGACGTTCGGTGACGACGACCTTCTGGGTGCGCCCGGCCTCTTCCTCTTCAATCGCCTTCTGGCCGCCCGCGCCTTTGACATCGGCCACCACCAGACGCGGCCCTTGCAGGATGGCGCCGGTTTCCAGATCCCGCACGGTCAGCATGTATTTCATCGAATGCACGCCGCCCACGGTGTAGCGGGTCTTTTCGGTCAGGCAATGGAAATAGGTGACTTCGATATCCACCGCCACTTTCGGCCCGGAATGCATCGTCGAGGTGCCCGCAGCAGCGGCGGTTTCGAAAATCGCCTTTACCTGCGCATAGCGGTCGCCCAGCGGCTCACCCCGCCAGACGATATCGGCATTGGGATGGAAGGTGTTCGCCTCGGACACCCGCAGCGTTTGCGGCACCATGATGTTGATCTGCTGCACATTATACTGCGATTCATAATAACGCGGCGCGCCAGACGGCATCGCGGCAGGCGCTGGCGCCGGGGCTGCGGCGCCCGATTGCGTGGAAATGCCAAGCGGGTTGATCGCCGAACGGCTGGCGGTTTCCGGCTGCACACAGCCCGCCAGACCCATCGCTACGACAAGACCAAGGATCGGAAAGGATTTCATCGCGTCATCTCCAGGTGCCTCCCCACGAGGCATGCGGTTGAGATGGCGGGCAATTGTGGCAAATTTTCGATGAATCCCGTCTATTTCCGTGGTAATCTTGACGAGTGCGGCATGATTGTCGCGCATCTGCCGCCAATTTGGCGGGCACAACCGGGCGCAGGTTTTGTCCGCTGTGGCAATCACCTGTTGTTAGCGCTAACAAGTTCTGCTAAAGCAGCGCCATCCCCGCCTTTGCATAGGTACGCCATGTCTTTGAACGCAACAATTGCCAAAGTGACCGACCGGATCCGCGCCCGCTCTGAACAGACGCGCGGTGATTATCTTGGCCGTCTTGCGCAGGCCGCACAGACCGGGCCGACGCGGGCGCATTTGTCTTGTGGCAATCAGGCGCATGCCTATGCGGCAATGGCTGTCTCTTATACACATCTCCGAGCCCACGAGACGTA
>CAMFLG010000385.1 GCA_945957495.1 uncultured Pseudorhodobacter sp.
TCCGAGAGTCCTCTACGTCTCGTGGGCTCGGAGATGTGTATAAGAGACAGGGCCTACACCTATCTGGTGCCGACCTGGGTGATCCTTTGGGAAATCACCCTTGGCCGCCCGGCGCCGCCCCTGATCGTGCTGGGCGGTGTTGCCCTGACTGTGGTGGCGCTGGTGTTGTTGTTGAAGGAAGAATCCCGCTGACGTAAACGTTTCAGGGGGTGACATGTTAGCGCTAATGTCTAATATCCGCGCGAAATCCTGGGGAGGGACTGTTTCGTGTATATCGGCTTGGATCTGGGCACCTCGGGGCTGAAGGGTATCCTGATGGATGAGGGTCAGCATGTGCTGGCCGAAGCCACGGCGCCCTTGACAGTACAGCGCCCGGCAGAGGGCTGGTCTGAACAAGACCCCGCCGAATGGATTGCCGCAGCCGAGATCGTTTTGACCAAGCTGGCCGCGCAGGGGTTGGGCGCGGTGAAGGGCATCGGGCTTTCGGGCCATATGCACGGGGCGACCCTGCTGGATGCGGGCGATCAGGTGTTGCGGCCCTGCATCCTGTGGAACGACACCCGCAGCTTTGCCGAGGCCGCGCGGCTGGACGCGATGTCGGAATTCCGTGCGCTGTCGGGCAATATCGTGTTCCCGGGCTTTACCGCGCCCAAGCTGGATTGGGTCCGCGCGCATGAGCCGCGTATCTGGGAAAAGGTGGCCAAGGTTCTGCTGCCGAAGGATTATCTGCGGCTGTGGCTGACCGGTGATCATGTATCCGAAATGTCGGATGCGGCGGGCACCTCCTGGCTGGACACCGGCGCGCGCGATTGGTCCGACCGTTTGCTGGCCGATACCGGGCTGAGCCGGGCGCAGATGCCACGTCTGGTAGAGGGATCGGCGGTTTCGGGCACCCTGCGGGCCGAATTGGCCGCGCGCTGGGGCCTGCCTGTGGGGGTGGTTGTGGCGGGCGGGGGTGGCGACAATGCCGCGTCGGGCGTCGGCGTGGGCGTGGTGCGCGCGGGCGAGGCGTTTGTGTCCTTGGGCACCAGTGGTGTGCTGTTTGCCGCCAATGACGGCTATCAGCCTGACCCTGCGACGGCGGTGCATACGTTCTGCCATGCGTTGCCCAACACCTGGCACCAGATGGGTGTGATCCTGGCCGCCACCGACGCGCTGAAC
This sequence comes from uncultured Pseudorhodobacter sp., assembly GCA_945957495.1. Classification (GTDB taxonomy): domain Bacteria; phylum Pseudomonadota; class Alphaproteobacteria; order Rhodobacterales; family Rhodobacteraceae; genus Cypionkella. The sequence goes on from CAMFLG010000385.1 coordinate 1,162, forward strand.
TGGTATGCCGGGCTTGTCGGGCAGGACGCCGCCACTCTGACCGGAGAGCTTGGGCCGTTGCAGGCGCCCGGCAAGACGGTGTTCCTGCCCTATCTGGGGGGTGAGCGTACGCCGCTGAACTCTGCCGCGATCCGGGGCGCGTTCACCGGCCTTGAACATGCCACTGACCGGCAGGCGGGCACGCGTGCTGTGCTGGAAGGCGTGACATTTGCCTTCCGCGATTGCCGCGACGCGCTGGCCGCGACCGGCACGCGGCTGGACCGTCTGTTGGCCGTGGGCGGTGGCTCGCGGTCGGATTACTGGCTGCGCGCCATTGCGACGGCGCTGGATTGCCCGGTCAGCCTGCCGGTGGCGGGTGATTTCGGCGGTGCCTTTGGCGCGGCGCGTCTGGCCCTGATGGCCGCGACCGGCGCCGGTGCCGAAGTGGCCAGCCTGCCCGCTATCGCCCGCGAGGTTTTGCCGGACCCCGCGCTGAAAGACGCTTTCGATGCGGGCTATGCCCGCTATCGTGCCGCACAAACCGCTATAAGGAGCCTGACATGACCGATTTCTTCAAGAATATTCCGCAGATCAAATTTGAAGGCGAAGGATCAACCAACGAGTTCGCTTTCCGCCATTACGACCCCGATGAGGTGGTTCTGGGCAAGCGGATGGAGGACCATCTGCGCTTTTCCGTGGCCTATTGGCACAGCTTTGCCTGGCCGGGTGGCGACCCCTTTGGCGGCCAGACCTTTGATCGCCCGTGGTTCGGCGATTCGATGTCGCTGGCCAAGATGAAGGCCGATGTGGCGTTCGAGATGTTCGATATTCTGGGCGTGCCGTTCTACGCCTTCCACGACGCCGATGCGCGCCCCGAGGGGCATACCTTCCGCGAAAGCCTGCGCAATCTGGAAGACATCGTGGATTACTTTGCCGAAAAGCAAGGCACGCATAAGGCCAAGCTGCTTTGGGGCACGGCCAACATGTTCTCGCACAAGCGCTGGATGTCGGGCGCGGCCACCAACCCCGACCCCGAGGTTTACGCCTATGCGGCGGCCACGGTGAAGGCCTGCATGGATGCCACGATGAAACTGGGCGGGCAAAACTATGTGCTGTGGGGCGGGCGTGAGGGCTATGAAACCCTGCTGAACACCGATCTGAAACAGGAACGCGCCCATGCGGGCCGGTTCCTGCAACAGGTCGTGGAATACAAGCACAAGATCGGCTTCAAGGGCGCGATCCTGATTGAACCGAAACCGCAGGAACCGTCGAAACATCAGTATGATTACGACGTGGCGACGGTTTACGGCTTCCTCAAGGATTTCGGGCTGGAAAAGGAAGTTCAGGTCAATATCGAGCAGGGCCACGCCATTCTGGCCGGTCATTCCTTTGAACACGAGATTGCCACGGCGGCGGCGCTGGGCATCTTTGGGTCGATCGACATGAACCGCAACGACTATCAGTCGGGCTGGGATACCGACCAGTTCCCGAACAACCACGCCGAAAAGGCGCTGGCCTTCTATGAGATTCTGCGGGCGGGCGGCTACAAGACCGGCGGCACCAACTTTGACGCCAAGATCCGCCGCCAGTCGCTGGACCCCGAAGATCTGATCCTGGCGCATGTCGGCGGCATGGACACCTGCGCCCGCGCGCTCAAGGCGGCTGCCTATCTGTTCGAGGATGAGGTGTTGGAGCAGGCCCGCAAGGCCCGCTATGCCGGATGGGAACGCGAAGGCGCCAAGGCCATGCTGCTGCAGCCGCTGGAGGTCATCGCGCAGGCGGTCATCGACAGCAACATCAACCCGCAACCGCGCTCTGGCCGTCAGGAGCGGTTGGAGAACCTGTGGAATCACTACATCTGATCAGAGCATCGGAACAATCCCGGCCCGCTCTGCCTCTGGCAGGGCGGCCAGCATTTCGGCCACGCTTTGCCCCAGAACCGGGTGGCGCCAGTCAGGCGCCACGTCCGCCAAGGGCACCAGAACAAAGCCACGTTCATGCAGGCGCGGATGGGGTAATATGAGCTGCTGCGGCACTTGACTGCGCTGCTCTGATGTCGGCAAATCACGCCACTGTAGGAAAATTTCCCGGTTTGGCAGAATTGTCTGCCCGACTGCCAAAAGGTCGATGTCCAGTGTCCTCATGCCCCAGCGCTGTTGCCTTACCCGGCCAAAACGTGCCTCAATGCGGTGCAGGGCGGCTAAGGCGTCGGCTGGCGTTTGATTGTGACGCAACGTCACGACGGCAGCGGCGTTTGCATAGTTTGGGCCGGCACCGGGCGGAAAACAGGGTGTCTCATAAAGTGGGCTTAATCGCGTTATCGCTAGATTTTCGTGTTCAAATTCCGCCACTGCCGCAAGAATTACCTCTTTCGGCGAGGTGCCTTCATGGGAAAGATTGCCGCCAAATGCAACCAGAGCGGTCTGTCCTATTCTCATCACGAGTGGTAAACTCTTCTTAAAGCGGGGTTGTTGCTGTTCCGACAGGGCTTTAATTGGGCCCGTTCGCCGCGCGCTTTGTACATTACCTGTGTCATCCGGGAAAGCGCGTCAGGAGAACAATATTCGAGGGGAAGACGGATGTTCTACAAGCTGTCTCTTATACACATCTCCGAGCCCACGAG
>CAMFLG010000386.1 GCA_945957495.1 uncultured Pseudorhodobacter sp.
GGGGCAGGATGTGTTCACCGGCACCTCTGACCGGGTGTTTCCCAAGGTAATGAAGGCGTCGCCCCTGCTGCGGGCTTGGCTGAAGCGGCTGGAGGGGTTGGGCGTTGCCTTGCGCACACGCTGGCGCTGGACGGGGTTTGAGGGGGCTGCGCTGCGGTTTGACACGCCCGAAGGCGCGCAGCTGCTGACGCCTGCGGTCACGGTCCTGGCGCTGGGCGGGGCCAGCTGGGCGCGGCTGGGATCGGATGCGGCCTGGGTGCTGTGGCTGGCCGAAAAGGGTGTCGAGATCACGCCGTTTCAACCGGCCAATATGGGCTTTGCGGTGGACTGGACGCCGCATATGGCAAGACACTTCGGTCAGGCGATCAAGGGCGCGGCGCTGATCGTGAACGGGCGGCGCGAGCGGGGGGAGTTCGTGATTTCCGCCAAGGGGATCGAAGGCGGCGGGATTTATGCCGTCAGCCGCGATCTGCGGCAGGGGGCGGGGCTGGTGCTGGACCTGATGCCCGATCTCAGTGCAGATGACATTGCCGCGCGTCTGGCGCGGATGAAGTCCGGCGAGACGGCGGTGAACCGGCTGCGCAAACTGGGGCTGACCCCGGCGCAATCGGCGCTGGTGCTGGAATTTGGCCGTGGCATGGGGCTGCCCAATGCGATCAAGGCGCTGCCGATCCGGCTGGCCGGGCCGCGCCCGATTGACGAGGCGATTTCGGTTGCGGGCGGCGTGGCGCGCACGTCCGTCACCGAAGGTCTGGAACTGCGCGCGCTGCCCGGGGTCTTCGTGGCGGGCGAGATGCTGGATTGGGAGGCCCCGACCGGCGGCTACCTGCTGACCGCCTGCCTTGCCACCGGCCGCTGGGCGGGACGGGCTGCGGCGGGGACTACTGCCTAGGGTAAAGCGCGCAGGAAGGCCCAGGCCAACATGGCGGCGAAGAACAGCGCCATCGACAGCCCGACGCGACGGTTCAGCACCGCCACATCAGCGGCGGTGCGCTTTTGGCAAAGCTGGTGGGCGTAAAGCGAGAAGGCAAGTGCGCTGAGAATGGCGGCAAAGGTGATCAGCGACACCTGATCGACCAGCCCGAAAACATGATTGAAGCCCAGCGAATCCTCTAGCCGATAGCGGTTGAACACCGCCGCAAAGATCGAACTGGTCAGCATGCTGACTCTTGTGCCCAGTTCGGCTGCAGGCACCAGAAACACCAGCGCGGTGATTATCAGTGCCACCAGATAGCCGGTGAATTTCTCGAAGATCAGGGCCGAGACATTGTGTTGCGCATCAATGTGCAGTGTCACGCGCGAAAAGGCTGGAAGCTCTTTGCGATAGCCAAAGCCGGTTGTGTAGGTCTTGGCAGAGGTCATCAGCCGCAGGTTGCTGAGGGTCCAGCCCGGTGCGTTTACTGTCGCTGCAATCGCGGAATCATGCATGTCGGCGACAAAGATCAGGTCAGTCAGATCCTTGGTGGTTTCGATGATCAGGCTGAGGGTTTGCCGGTCATAAGGGTAGTCATGCAGGTTGAAATCGGCATCCACCACCGCGTTGAAGGCAAGCGCCGTATAAACCCCTCCACCGTCCAGTTCGATGCGGGCCATCAGTTCGTGCGATGCGTTGCGGGCAAAGATCTCGATGCTTTGATTGGGGTCAAACAGCCCGGCAGGATCGACAAACCACAAATAGCCCGCGATGCGATAGCTGCCATCGGCGGCGTTGATGCCAGAAATCGAGGTTATATAGGCGCCGGTCTTGATCTCGCGCCGTTCGTGCGGTTTGGCGGCAAGGGCGGTTGCAACGGTGCAAAAGACGGCCAACAGCAAGGCAAACCAGCGCAGATTGACATGCATCGCCCGGGTCATGCGTCCAGAGGTTCCTTGCTATGGGCCGATCATGGCATTGGCATCAGAATGGCCACCCGCGCCGGGTTTGACAACCACCGTTCAGGTTTGGCGCATTGGGAAGAATGGGCGAATTTTGCCCATCCTAGGGCGTCATCCGTGCTTGATCATCACATGCCGGACCACGGTGTAATCCTCTAGCGCATAGGCGGACATGTCCTTGCCGTAGCCGGATTGCTTCAACCCCCCATGCGGCATCTCATTCACCAGCATGAAATGCGTGTTCACCCAGGTGCAGCCATAGCGCAGCTGCGCAGATATGCGCATCGCGCGGCCGACATCGCGGGTCCAGACCGATGAGGCAAGGCCATAGTCGCTGTCATTCGCCCATGTCACCGCCTGATCTGGGTCGTCAAAGCGGGTAACAGAGACGACCGGGCCGAATACTTCGCGGCGCACGATCTCGTCATCCTGCCGGGCGCCTGCCACCACGGTGGGGCGGTAGTAGAAGCCATCCGACATCACCTCGCCTCCCGTCGTCACCTCGATATGCGGCAGTTCGCGGGCGCGGTTGACAAAGCTTGCCACCCGGTCGCGTTGGCGCAGCGAGATCAGCGGACCGATTTCGTTGGTGGTGTCATCGGCCTGCGAAAGCGTAATCGCGGAAACCGCCTGCGACAGGTCGGCGACCAGCCGGTCATAAACCTTCTTGCCGGCATAGATCCGGCAGGCGGCGGTGCAATCTTGCCCTGCGTTGTAATAGCCAAAGGCACGCAGGCCTTCGACCACGGCAGGGATATCGGCATCGTCGAACACCAGAACCGGCGCCTTGCCGCCCAGTTCCAGATGTGTGCGTTTCACCGACTTCGCGGCGGCGTCCAGCATCTTCTTGCCCGTCGCAACGTCACCGGTGAGCGAGATCATATCGACGCCTGGATGATTGATCAGATAGCTGCCCACGGTTTGCCCGCGCCCCGTGACAACCGAAACCACGCCTTCGGGCAATTCTTCGGCCAGAATCTGCGCCATTTTCAGCGCCGTCAGCGGGGTCTGTTCCGAAGGTTTGAACACCACCGTATTGCCGCCACCGATGGCGGGGGCAAGTTTCCACGCCATCATCATCAGGGGATAGTTCCACGGCGCGATGCTGGCGATCACCCCCACCGGATCGCGCCGGATCATCGAGGTGTGGCCCGCCAGATATTCCCCCGCAATCGCGCCATGCTGGCAGCGCACCGCGCCCGCAAAAAACCGGTAGCAATCGACGATGGCAGGAATCTCGTCATGGCGCGCGGCGTTGATCGGCTTGCCGCAGTTCAGCGCTTCGAGCGCGGCAAATGCATCGGCCTCTGCCGCGACCCGGTCGGCGATGCGCAACAGCGCCGCCGCACGTTCGGCGGGCGTGGTGCGCGACCAGGCGGCAAAGGCGCGGCGGGCGGCGGCCACGGCACGGTCGATCTGGGTTTGCGACGCCTCGGCCACCTCAAGGATCACCGCGCCAGTGCGCGGGTTCAGAATGGGTTCGACCGCCTCTGTCCCGGCCTCAAAGGCGTTGCCGACAAGCAGGTTGGTCTGAATGGTCAGTGTGCGGGCCCCGGTCATTTGCCCGAGCCTGCGGTTTCGGAACCGTGGCGGGTCAGGTAGTAGGCGGCAAGGATCGGCAGGAAGGTCGCCACAAACACCACCATGGCGACAACGTTGGTGACGGGGCGCTGCCGCGGGCGCACCAGTTGTTCCAGCATCCAGATCGGCAGGGTGGTTTGCTGGCCTGCGGTGAAGGTGGTCACGATCACCTCATCAAACGACAGGGCAAAGGCCAGCATGCCACCTGCCAGCAGGGCGGTGCCCAGATTGGGCAGCAGCACATGCCGGAAGGTCTGAAACGCATTGGCACCCAGATCGGCGGAGGCTTCGAGTATCCC
>CAMFLG010000387.1 GCA_945957495.1 uncultured Pseudorhodobacter sp.
TCGCAGGGCTCGTCCAGCGCGATGATGCGCGCGCGGGACCAAACGCGGCGCAAATGGCCCAGATCATGCGCGCCATCGGCGGGATGGGCCGACCATTGCCGGGTAACTTCAGCCTCGTAACGGGCCTGACGGAGGGCGGTTTCCTGGGGGGTCATTTTGCATCTGCTCCAACGGCGACAAGGCCAAGCTCGGTTGCGGCGGTGCGCGACAGGGTGGGGCTGTCAAGGCCAAGGCCGGATTGGAAGCGGCGGATCGCCTCGGCGGTGGTGGCATCCATGCTGCCCGTCACCGGCGCAAGGTAAAGCCCGCGCGCCTTGAGTGCGCGTTGCAGCGAGGCGACGAAGCCGACCGTAAATTCCTCGGGGCAGAGGGTACGGAACCAAACCTCGGCATGGTCTTGCACAAGGCGCTGGTGGGTTTTGGTCTGATAGCTGGCCGGGGTGGTGATATTGCCGTTCGCGTCGCGCTGTTCGGCGGTGACAAGCACCTGTTCGGTGACGGTTTCGATCACCGCCGGGGTGGTATCCTTGGCCCAGCAGACGTCCGGTTCTGGCGGCGGTTGACTGCCTTCGGGCAGATGCACCAGTTCGGCCGACAGCAGGGCCTGTTGCGGCGGGGCGACGGCGGGCCTTGCGCATCCGGCCAAAAGCAGCAGGGCGCCGATGAAAAGCCGGAAGATCATGCCGTGTCTTGCTGCCCGCTGCCTGTTGTGCGGCCGGATTTGCCCGGCCATCGTTCGGGCGCAGCATAGCGGCAAAACCGATCCGTGCAAAGGCCCGGTGGGCAGGTTGCCTTTCGCAGCGGGGCGTGATGCGGATTGGGGCATAGTGCTGCGGCTGCGGCGTGCGGCTACACAGGGTTTTGCGCGTGGGGGGATGGAATCTGCCGGGCTGGTCGGCTATGCAACAGCAGCAAATTCAAGTCAGGGGCCCAGACATGGCGAAGATCACTTATGTGGAACACGGCGGCAAGGAACATGTCGTCGAGGTGGCCAATGGCCTGACCGTGATGGAAGGCGCGCGCGACAACGGCGTTCCGGGGATCGAGGCCGATTGCGGCGGCGCCTGCGCCTGTTCCACCTGCCACGTCTATGTGGACCCGGCCTGGGTTGAGAAGCTGCCGAAAAAGGACGCGATGGAAGAGGATATGCTGGATTTCGCGTGGAATCCCGATCCGGTTCGCTCGCGTCTGACCTGCCAGATCAAGGTGACGGCGGCGCTGGATGGTCTGCGCGTGCAGATGCCGGAAAAGCAGATCTGATCCGAGACAGGGGCTGCGATTGGCGCGGCCCCGTTTGCCATCGTCAGAACGGCATTGGCGTGCCGTCATAGCTTTCAAAACAGCCGGTGCTATCCAGCGACAGCGCGGCAAAGCGCGCGGCAAGCCCCTGCGCCGAGGTTTCCGGGCGGATTGCCGCCCCGGCACCGCCCATGTCGGTTTGCACCCAGCCGGGGTGGTAGATGCCCACCGCGATGCCGCTGACCTTCAGATCGGTGGCCAGATTGCGGCCCAGGTTCAGAACGGCGGCCTTGGAGGCGCGGTAGATATAGGTGCCACCCGGCGCGCGGGTATCAGACGCCATCTGCGATGAGATGATGGCGATCTTGCCGCGTGCCTGACGCAGTTGCGGCAGCAACGCCTGAATGGTCAGAAAGCAGCCGGTGACGTTGGTGGCAAAGCTTTGCGCCCACATCGCAGGCGGATAGCCGCTGTCCAGATCCTGCCCGCGGTCCAGCAGGACGCCCGCATTGCAGATCAGCAGGTCAAGCGGTTGCGTCACGGCCTGCGCCAGACGCGCAACGCTATCGGGGTCGGTGACGTCCAGCGCGATTTCCCCCGGGCCGGGATGGCGGGCCGTGCCGATGACGGGGCCGCCCTGGGCCGTATACATGTCGAACAGGGCGCGGCCGATGCCGCGATTGGTTCCGGTGATCAGCGTGGTCATCAGTTCGCCTTGCGTGAGGGCATGAAGGGCAGGGGGGCGACGTTGATGCCGTCCTCCAGCAGGGCGCGCGCCTCTTCCGGCTTGGCCTCGCCATAGATCGAGCGTTCTTCGATCTCGCCCGCGTGCATCTTGCGCGCCTCGGCGACAAAGTTCACGCCGACATAATCGGAATTCGCCTCGATCTGCCGGCGCATTTCGGCAAAGGCCGCCTCGATATCGTTTTGCGGCGCCGACAGGGTGGCAGGGGCCGCCGCCTTTTCCGCCGGGCGTACCGCCGGGGCCATCAGCGTCTTTTCGATGCCGTTGTCGCCACAGACCGGGCAGGCGATGTGACCGGCCTTGTGCAACGCATCATAGGCCCCGGCAGACTGAAACCAGCTGTCGAAAGCATGTTCTTTGGTGCAGCGAAGGGAATAGCGGATCATCAGGATCGTCCGGTCGGGTCGGTCACAGCCTCAGGTAAGCAGGCTGCGCCGTTTTTCAAGCGCTGGCAAGGGCTTCGCGGGCAATCTGACCCACGCCCAGTTCGGCGGGCAAATGGTGCAACAGGTCGCGCAACTGCGGCTCGTTGACCTTGCGGGCGGCTTTTTCGGCCGCAAACCACTTGCGCCGCCGCTGCTTGCGTTCGGGGAAATCATCCACCAGCTTGGCCACGCGCAGGCCAAACACTTCTACCTGACAGGCCACGCTGCGCTTGGCGCTGAAAACCTTAGAATAGCTGAACTGGCCCAGACCCATATCCGAAACCTTGCCTTCGACCCCGGCCTCTTCCCAGGCCTCGCGCGCGGCGGCCTCGGCGGGGCTGCGCCCGTTCATCGGCCAGCCTTTCGGAATGAGCCAGCGCCCGGTATCCCGGCTGGTGATCAGCAGCACTTCAACCTTGCCGCGGTGCATCCGCCAGCAGATCGCGCCGTATTGGGTGGGGCATTTGACGCCCTCATCCAGGGGCGTCGCGGGCAGGGAATCAGACATTGCTGCGGCGCCTCGACTTTTCTTGTTTTACGCGGATCGCGTTCAATTTCATAAAACTGTTACATTCATATTGTCCCATTTTACAATCCCGTCGTCCAGTGCGGGACACATTTTTTACAAGCCGTCACAGAAAATTCACAGTGCAATCGGCGTTTTGCAGGGCCGCTCGCCATGCTATAGGCAGACGACAGGTTTATAATGGACGCATGCCTTGGACGTAGCCGCCATCACTTCGGTCCGCAATGACAGGATCTTCCTGCGCAAATGGATCGACTATTACGGCGGCCTGTTCGGCGCGGCGCATCTGTTTGTCATTCTGGACGGCTATGATCAGGAGCCGCCGGAAAACGCGGGTGGGGTCAACCTGATCCGGCTGCCGCACAAACCGGCAGAGCGGCTGCGCGGCGATGCGCGGCGGGCGCGGCTGATCTCTGACATCGCGCGGGGGCTGCATCGGGTGATGGATGTGGTGATCGCCACCGATGTGGATGAGTTCATCCTGCCGGACCCGGCGCACTACGCCGATCTGGCCGATTATCTGGCACGCGCGCCGCGTCCGGGGGCAACGGTTTCCGGGCTGGGTCTGGATATCGGCCAGCATATGGAGCGCGAGGCAGAGCTTGATTCCTCCCAGCCCTTCCTGAACCAACGCCGCTTTGCGCATGTGTCGGCGCGCTATACCAAGCCGTCGATCAGCTATCGGCCGGTGACATGGGGGTCGGGCATCCATCGGGTGAAGGGGCGGAATTTTCACATTGCGCCGGACCTTTACCATCTGCATTTCGGCATGGTGGATTACCGGCTTTCCACCGGCAAGACGGCGGATGCAGAC
>CAMFLG010000388.1 GCA_945957495.1 uncultured Pseudorhodobacter sp.
CCTGTTACCGCCAGGGGGGCCCCCCCCTGTACGGTAAAGTCAGTGTGCAGTTGCGGGGTTAACATTCCGTTACTTCATCTGTTCATAAATATCCCACGGGGGTCCGGGGGTGTGAAACCCCCGGCTTTGGCCGGTTCACGCGCCATACGGGCGCAGCAGTTCGCGGCTGATGATGTGGCGCTGAATTTCCGAGGTGCCTTCCCAGATTCGTTCCACCCGCGCGTCGCGCCAGATGCGTTCAAGGGGGAGTTCATCCATCAGGCCCATGCCGCCGTGAATCTGGATCGCCTCATCCGCGATCATCGCCAGCACTTCGGTGGATTTCAGTTTGGCCATCGACATGTCACCTTCGGTGACGGTGCCTTGATCATATTTCCACGCGGCTTCGCGGGTCAGCAATTCGGCGGCCTTAAGCTCCATCGCCATGTCGGCGAGTTTGAAGCTGATGCCCTGGAATTTGCCGATCTGCTGACCGAACTGCTTGCGTTCGGCGGCGTAGGAAATCGCATGACCCAGCGCGCGCTCGGCGCGGCCAAGGCAGGTGGAGGCGACCTGCAACCGGGTGGCACCCAGCCAAGAATTTGCTACCTCAAAGCCCTTGTGCACCTCGCCCAGGATCTGGCGTTTATTCAGGCGGCAATCGTCGAATTCCAGAATGCCGTTGGAATAGCCACGGTGGCTGACGTTGCGATAGCCGTCGCGCACGGTGAAGCCCTTGGTGCCCTTATCGACGAAGAAGGCGGTGATGCGTTTTTTCGGGCCGCGCGGGGTGTCCTCTTCACCCGTCGCCATGAACACGATGGAAAATCCGGCGATATCGACATGGCTGATAAAATGCTTGGTGCCGTTCAGGACCCAGTCATCGCCATCTTGCCGGGCCGAGGCCTTCATGCCGCGCAGGTCCGATCCGGCGCCCGGTTCGGTCATCGCCAGACAATCCCAGGTCTCGCCCCGAATGCAGGGATACAGATATTGTTGGCGCTGTTCCTCGTTGCCTGCCAGCAGGATGTTCGACGGGCGCGCCACACAGGTCCAGTGCAGCGCGTAGTTGGCGCGGCCCAGTTCCTTTTCGTACAAAAGCCAGGACAGCGTATCCAGCCCCGCACCGCCCACTTCGGCAGGCATGTTGGCGGCATACAGCCCAGCGGCAATCGCCTTGGCCTGAATTTCCTTGATCAGTTCCATCGGCAGATGGCCGGTGCGTTCGACCATCTGTTCATGCGGATAAAGCTCGTTCTCCACGAAGGCGCGCGTGGTATCGACGATCATCTGCTGTTCTTCGTCCAGGCCAAAATGCATCTGGGATTTCCTTACGGATCAACGTTGTAGGTCATGCCATCCACCGCCAGCGCCTGACCCGAGATCATGCGCGCCCCGTCAGAGGCAAGGTAGAGGGCGAGGTTTGCCACATCTTCGGGATCGGACAGGCGTTTGAGCGCCGTGCCAGAGGCATAGCCCTGCCGCACCGCATCCGGCGTCATGCCTTTGGCGGCGGCCTCGGCATCAATCACGCGCTCAATGCGCGGGCCGTTCACAGAGCCCGGGCAAATGGCGTTGGCGCGAATGCCGAAGGGGCCAAGCTCCATCGCCACGGTTTTCATCAGCCCGATCACCCCCCATTTCGCCGCCACATAGGGCGCGCGGAACGGGGTGCCATAAAGGCCCGAGGTGGAGGAAGTGAAGATCATCACCCCCTTGCCCGCCGGTTTCATCAGCCGAGCGGCGTGTTTCGCCGCCAGCATCGCGCCGTCCAGATTGACGGCAAGGCATTGGTGCCAGGCCGCCAGATCCATATCCTCAATCGCCGCCGTCGGCCCCTTGATCCCGGCATTGGCGCAAAGCACGTCAAGCCCGCCCCACTCCTTTGCGATCTCGGCGAACAGCAATTCCATCCCGGGTTCTTGCGCAGCATCTACCAATGATCCGCGAATTCCGGGCGGCAAGGCGGCAATCATCGCCGCATCGACATCCGTCACCCAGACGCGATAGCCCGCGCTGGCGAAGGCTTCTGCCATCACCAGACCGATGCCATTCGCGCCTGCGGTGATCAGAGCGCGTTTCATTTGCGCTGCCCGACATGGCGGCCTGCGGCCTCGGGCTTTGGCAGGCTGGCGTGGGCCTTGGCAATCGGCAGCAGGCGGTCCAGCACCGATTGCGCGGCGGGGCAGGTCTTGCCCGCAGCCATATCGACATGCAGCAACATCTGTTCGATGGTTGCAACCGGTGCGCCGTCCCTTTCGATCCGCATAAAGACATGCAGCCGCTTTTCATCGGCAGACAGCACCTGCAATGTGCCTACCAGACGGTCGCCCAACTTGGCCTCGTCCAGATGCATGATGTGGGTTTCGGCGGTGTAATAGGAATGGCCGCCCGCCACATAATCCATATCCGCGCCGATCAGACGCAGGAAGGCGTCAGACGTCTCTGACGCGGCGAACAGATAGCGGCTTTCGGTCATATGGCCGTTGTAGTCGATCCAGCCCGGCAGCACCTGCATCTGTGCCAGCCGCAGCGGGGCTGCTTCCGAGCCGTGGCCTTCCGCGTGGAAGGCGGCGCGGCGGCGGTCGTCATGTTCGCGCAGCACCTTGCCCGCGCCCCAGTTGCGATCCTTCAGCGCGCGCAGGAAGCCGATCAGGTTGCTGTCGCGGATGCGTTCCAGCTCGCGGATGGTGTGATGGCCCGACTGCGCATCTGACTGGCCTGCGATCAGGTCTACCAATTCGTCGTTGAATTCCGGCACATCCATCAGCTTGGTCCAGGGCCAGGTGAGACAAGGGCCGAACTGCGCCATGAAATGCTTCATGCCCGCCTCACCCCCGGCCACGCGGTAGATTTCGAACAGACCCATCTGCCCCCAGCGCAGGCCAAAGCCCATGCGGATCGCCTCGTCGATCTCTTCGGTGGTGGCAACGCCGTCCTTGACTAGCCAGAGTGCTTCACGCCAGACAGCCTCCAGGAAGCGGTCGGCGATGTGAGCGTCGATTTCCTTGCGGACATGCAGCGGGAACATGCCGATTTCGCGCAGGATGGTCTTGGCGTTTTCGATCACCTTGGCATCGGATTTGGCGGAAGGCACCACTTCGGCCAGCGGCAACAGGTACACTGGGTTGAACGGGTGGGCGACGAAAATGACGCTGGGGTTCGCGGCGCCTTCCTGCAACTCGCTGGGCTTGAAGCCCGAGGTGGAAGAGCCGATCGGCGTGCCCAATTCCGCCGATTGCTGGATTTGTGCAAAGACGCGATGTTTCAGATCAAGGCGTTCGGAAACGGATTCCTGAATATAGTCGGCGCCTTCCACAGCCTCGGTGATCGTCTGCGCGAAGGACAGTTTCCCCTCGGCGGACATCGGAATATCACTAAGGGCCGGAAGGGCGGCACGGGCATTGGCCAGCACCTCGCCGATCTTGCGTTCGGCCTGAGGGTCCGGATCGAACACCGATACGTTCCAGCCGTTCAAAAGGAACCGCGCGGCCCAACCGCCGCCGATAACGCCACCACCAATGATTGCTGCCTTGCGTGCCATCGTCTTTCCAGTCATTCCGTTTCCTCTTTCAAATTGGTCCTACTGGACAAATTCGTGCACTTTTCCGTTTTCATCGAGCGCCCGGCCAATCCCACCCAATCGGGCCGCCGTGCATTTTCGGCTATCCGCACCACAATCCATCACGCAGTCCGTCGAGCGCGAACATGACTTTCCGGCGTCAGCTGCCGGAAATCTGCAGACCGGAACTGGATAC
>CAMFLG010000389.1 GCA_945957495.1 uncultured Pseudorhodobacter sp.
GTTCGAATCCCACCCTCTCCGCCAAAAATCCCTCCCAGAGGTTCCCAAAGCAACCGTAGAAGTCCAAGGAAACAAGGGATAATTTGTGCTTCCCTTGTCCGGGACATTCCGGCAACATCCCGCTTGTTCCCGATTTTTTTGGGGGAAGCATAGGGGGAATGGGAATCATGGCGGAAGAGCGGAAAAGCAAAAAGCTGTCGGCGGCGCTGCTGAAAACCGATCTGGCCACCGGCAAACATCACGACGGCGGCAATCTGGGGCTTTACCTGCGGGTCGAACCCAACGGCAAACGATTCTGGGTGCAGCGCATCACCGTGAACCGCAAGCGCACAGAAATTGGACTTGGCAGTTATCCGATGATCCCTTTGGCCGATGCGCGGGCCAAGGCCATGGCAAACAAACGGCTGGCCTATGACGGCGGCGACCCCTTGGCGGCAAAGCGCGAAGCCCGTGTTGCGGCAAAGGAGGCTTTGACGTTCTCGCAGGCAATGGAAGCATACCTTGCCAAGAAGGAAACAGAGTTTTCCAACGATAAGCACCGCAAGCAATGGCGGGCGACGCTCGACACCTATGCTGTCCCGGTGATAGGGGCGAAGGCGGTGCGCGATGTGACCGTGCAGCATATCCGTCGTGTGCTGGAACCGATCTGGGACACCAAGACCGAAACCGCATCGCGTCTGCGCGGGCGGATAGAGGCGGTGCTGTCGTGGGCAACGGTGGCGGGGCATCGGGCGGGTGACAATCCGGCACGCTGGGGCGGCAACCTTGCCGAATTGCTGGCCAAGCCCGGTAAGGTGGCTAAGAAGGAAAATCAACCGGCGCTGGCGCTGTCGGATCTGCCGCGCTGGTGGGGCGATCTCGCTAAACGCGACGGCATGGCGGCGCGGTCGTTGCAATTCCTGACCTTGTGCGCGGCGCGGTCTGGGGAAGTGCGTGGCATGGTCTGGGATGAAGTAGAGTTTGGCGCGGCCGACGGTGCTAATCGCGCAAATCGGGTAGCGCTGTGGACGATCCCGGCTTCTCGCATGAAGATGAAGCGTGAACACCGCGTGCCACTGACGGCAGAAGCGGTGGCAATCCTGCAAAGCCTGCCCCGGCTCGACGGTTGCCCTTATGTGTTCTTCGCGCCGTCGGGCGGGATGCTGTCCGACATGAGCCTGTCGGCGGTCATGCGGCGGATGCAAGAAAGTGAAGTGAAGGCGGGCCGGGTAGGTTACCTCGATCCACTCAACAAACGCCCAGCCGTCCCGCACGGTCTTCGCTCGACCTTCCGTGATTGGGCGGCAGAACAAGGCATTGATTACGATTTGGCCGAGATGGCGCTGGCACATCACGTCGGGTCAGAAGTAGAGCGCGCGTACAAGCGCACCGACATGCTGGAACGCCGACGGGCAGTCTTAGAGAATTGGGGGCGATTCGCTCGAGGGGAAGACAACGCATAGATGTCCAAAAGCGGACGTATGCAGAAAAGTGCATGAATGGACAAAAGGACATTTATGGCAATGTGTTTTTGCTAGAAGATCAAGGGCCTAGAAATTCATCGGCCTGGGTTTATGGACAATTGTCCATGATCGGGCGTGATTTACGCCTCAAAATCAATATCTTACCCTTGGATGTGCCGTTTGCTATATTGGCATCACTCGGAAGCTAACGGCAGTTGCTGGCCGGGTGTCGGCCCGATGCTTTGCGGGCATCGAAGCCGACGGTCAGTCAGGAATTGAGCAATCCCTGAGCCCAAATACCGCCGAATTTCGCCGTTCGTCTACACGAAAACCGACGATAGGCTGTCTGGGGGAATAACTTTTGCCTGAAATCGTATTGAAACGTCCTGCTGTTCAAGCCCGTACGGGACTGTCGCGCAGCACCATTTACCTCATGATGGCACAGGGCGCTTTTCCCAAACCTATCCCGCTTGGAGCGCGCGCTGTCGGCTGGCTGGAAACGGAAATCGACGCCTGGCTGCAAAGCCGCAAAGCTCAACGCGCGAAAACTTAGTCTCATGGAGGGGCAAGCAATTGCCCCGATCCTGACTAGCATTGATCGGCAACAGGACCGGGGCTGGGGTATGCGTCACGCGCCGCTGACGCATATCCTTTCGCTAACACAGAGCATCTTCATTCGCCATATCTACGCGGCAGAAACTGCCATGTTCGGCAAGGCGGCGGAGGATGAATAAGCCGCAATTCCTCTGCTTGATGCACCGTCTCGGGCTGAAACCAGAACAGGCGGTGGCACTTATGATCCTTGTGTTCGGCGGTGCAACATGACCGATGCTTGTGCGATCACCTTGGCATTGGGCGGCAAGTGGTATGGCCACTACGGCGTGGCCTGCTGCCCCGCGCATGACAACACCCGTACGCCTGCCCTTACGCTTGCCAATGGTACTGCGGAGTTGCTGGTGTCCTGCAAGGCTGGCTGCAGTTTCGCGGCTGTAATGGCCGCGTTGCGCGGTCTGGGGCTGGTGGAAAGCGGAGGAATCTACACGCCTCCCGATCCGGCGCAACAGGCGCAGCGTCTGGCCGAGCAACACGCCGAGGCCGAAAAGAAATCTGCCCAAGCGTTCCGGTTGTGGGAAGAAGGCTTGCCGATCACCGGCACGCTCGCCGAAACTTACTTGCGCGCACGCGGCATCACCTGCGCTCTGCCTGACGCCCTGCGTTTCGCGCCGTCGTGCTGGCATGCAACTGGCAAGAGGTTCCCCGCAATGCTGGCCATGGTCGAAGGCGGCGCGGGCTTTGCACTGCATCGCACCTACTTGCGCGAAGATGGGTCGGGCAAGGCCGAATTGGACCCGCCCAAGGCCATGCTGGGCAGCGTGAGCGGCGGCGCTGTAAGGCTTGCAGCCGGGCCGGGGCCGCTTGCCGTGGCAGAGGGCATAGAGACGGCCCTAAGCCTCGCCTGCGGCCCTCTGAGCGGCCCTGCGGCGATCTGGGCGGCGCTATCCACCTCGGGCCTTCGCGGCCTGCGCCTGCCCGCCATGCCCGGCGCTTTGATTGTTGCCGCAGACGGTGACGAACCGGGCCGCGCGGCGGCCTACGCCTTGGCCGAACGGGCGAACGCGCTGGGCTGGACCGTCACAATGTTCCCCGCCCCAGATGGGCGAGACTGGAACGATGTTCTCACTTTGAAAGGGGCCGTTCATGGCCGCGCGTAAACAGATGGACGAAGGCCGATTTGCGCCGATTTCTGCCTATGAAGTGGATCTTGGTTTTGACCCAGACCGGGCCCCGGCAGAGCCTATCCCGTTCAAAGCAGAGTGGCCGGACCCCGAGGCGCGCTTTCTGCGTCCCGAGTTGCCCAAGCCCCCTGCAATCCCGTTGGATGACGTTCTGGGCGCGCGCTGGGCGCGGTGGATTCGGCAGTCAGCACAAGGCAAGGCTGCGCCCCCGGATTATGTCGCGGCGGCCCTGCTTTCCGTATCAGGCGCCTTGATCGGGAATACACGCTGGGTCACGCCTTGGGAGGGCTGGGCCGAGCCGCCCGTGATTTGGGCAATGGCTATCGGATCCCCTTCAATGAACAAAAGCCCCGGCCTCGATGCCGTCTTGACGCCCTTGAAGCGAATGGAGCGGGAAGCCCGAGCCAAGGTTGAATCGGTTTTGTCGGAATGGCGGGGCAAGGCAGAGATTGCCAAACTTGCCGAGCAAACTTGGAAGGAGGCCGTCAAAGCCGCCCTAAGGGCAGATGAAACCATGCCCGCCAAGCCCGACGCCGCAAA
>CAMFLG010000390.1 GCA_945957495.1 uncultured Pseudorhodobacter sp.
ACCTTGCGGCGCGAGGCGCGGTGCAATTCGCGGGTTTTCACCACCCGGTCGAGTTGGCGTTTCAGGCGGATGACCTGATCGTCAATGGCGCGGCGGTCGGATTCGATCTGGGTTTCGCCGGGGCCACCCACAAAGCCAAAGCCGCCGCGTTGGCGTTCAAGGTGGGTCCAGGCGCGGACAAGACGGGTGCGCTGATAGGACAAGGCCGCCAGTTCCACCTGCAGCACGCCTTCACGGGTGCGGGCGCGGTCTGCGAAAATCTCCAGGATCAGGCCGGTTCGATCCAAAAGTTTGACGCCCCATTCCTTTTCCAGATTGCGCTGTTGCACCGGCGAAACCGGGCCATCGACCAGAACCAGATCAATTTCCAAGGCGGCAAAGCGGGATTTCAGCTCTTCCACCTTGCCAGAGCCGAACAGCATACCGGGTTGTACACGCGGCAGGCGCACCACCTCTGCCCCCAGCACATCCATCCCCGGCAGGGCGGCGGCAAGGCTTACGGCCTCTGCCAGCCCATGTTCGGGCAGGCGGCGGGTCTTGGCGGATTTCAGATCGGGATGCAGGACGAAGGCGCGCGTCGGCGCCGTTGCCGTTTCATAGGCATCCATACCGCCATCCTGAAACAGCGGATCGTCTTCGTCGTCTTCGGGAAGATCAGAGATCAGTCTTCACCTTCATACAGATTCACCGGACCACCGGGCATGATGGTCGAGATCGCGTGTTTGTAGACCAGTTGCGATTGCCCATCCCGGCGCAACAGCACGCAGAAATTGTCAAACCATGTGATCACGCCCTGCAGCTTGACCCCGTTGATCAGAAAGATCGTCACCGGAACTTTCGACTTCCGGACATGATTCAGAAATGCGTCTTGCAAATTTTGTTTGTCGGAGGCCATGTTTTTCTTATCCTTAATGCCTGTCGTGCGGGCGGCGACCAATTATTCATGCCCGTTAAACAATTATGTCGCGCAAATATAAGAGTTTCCAGTCCAAAAATTACAAAAGGCCGGGCAATGCCTGTGCCGGGCCACCCGGTTCATGGCCTTTGTGCAACAGTCTGGCCTAGCTTTCCTCATCCTCGTCGTCATCCTCGCCGCCGCGCCCGCCGGATTTGCCGGTTGTGACCACGCCCAGAGACTTCAGTTTGCGGTGCAGGGCCGAACGCTCCATGCCGACAAAGCCTGCGGTGCGGCTGATATTGCCGCCAAAGCGGTTGATCTGGGTCAGCAGATATTCGCGTTCGAACACCTCGCGCGCCTCGCGCAGCGGCAGGGTGGCCATGGCACCGCCTAGAACCAGACGGCCGCCCGGCTCTGCCGTGGGTTCCTGACCGGGCAGTTCGCGCGCCTCGATCAATCCGGCGCTGTCGCCCAGAATCAGCACGCGTTCGATAACGTTGCGCAACTGGCGGATGTTGCCGGGCCATTGCATGGTTTGCAGCATCGCTTCGGCCTCGGCCGTCAGATTGCGCAGCGGCAGGCCTTGGGTGCGATGGAACATCTCGATGAAGGCCCGGGCAAGATCGGGGATATCCTCGCGCCGGTCGGCCAGACCCGGCACGGCGATCGGCACCACGTTGAGACGGTCATAAAGTTCCTGCCGGAAGCGGCCCTGCCCGATTTCGGCGCGCAGATCGCGGCTGGTCGAGGAAATCACCCGCAGATCGACGCGCACCTTGTCGCTGCCGCCAACACGGGTGAATTGCTGTTCGGTCAGAACGCGCAGGATCTTGGCCTGGGTGCCAAGCGGCATCTCTGCCACCTCGTCAAAATAGACAACGCCGCCATATGCCTGTTCCAGAAGGCCTTTTTCCACACCACGGTCGGCGGTTTCGCGGCCAAACAGCACGTCTTCCATGCGGTCGGCGTCGATGGTGGCCGAGGACACCGAGATGAAGGGCGCTGTCGATCGGCCCGAATTGGTGTGGATGAACCGCGCGGCCATTTCCTTGCCTGCGCCTGCAGGCCCGGTCAGCATCACCCGCCCGTTCGAACGTGTGACCTTTTCCAGCTGCATTTTCAGGGTCTTGAAGGCCGGGCTTGATCCGATCATTTCGGACGAGGTCACGTCGCGGCGGCGCAGATCGGCATTTTCGCGGCGCAGGCGCGAGGTTTCCATGGCGCGGCTGACCACGACCATCAGTTGATCAATGTTGAAGGGCTTTTCGATGAAATCATAGGCGCCCTGCTTGATCGCCGCCACCGCGATTTCGATATTGCCGTGGCCGGAAATGATCACCACCGGGATATCGGGGTTGTCGCGTTTGACGGTTTTCAGGATGTCGATACCATCCATGCGGCTGTCTTTCAGCCAGATGTCAAGGATCATCAGGCTGGGCGCATCGGCGTTGATCTCTGCCATGCAATCATCGGAATTGGCAGCAAGACGAACGGTATAGCCTTCGTCCTTCAGAATATCGCCGATCAGTTCGCGGATGTCTTTTTCGTCGTCAACAATCAGAATATTGCTCATCATCCCCCCTGGACCTTTGCGGCCAGATTTCTAGCAGACCGTTTGCGCAATGTGCGTGGCAGGTGGATGACTGCCATTGCCCCGGTCTGGGTGCCTCCTTCAAAGACGGGCGCGTCTTCCAGTGTCAGCGTCCCGCCGTGTTCTTCAATGATCTTCTTGACGATGGGCAGGCCAAGGCCGGTGCCCTTTTCGCGCGTGGTGACATAGGGTTCAAAGAGGCGCGCGCGGTCGGGTGGCAGGCCGATGCCGTTGTCCATGATCTTGATAACCGCCTCGGTGGCGTCGGCCTGCATGATCACCCGGATTTCGGGAACGTGACCTTCTGGCGCGCCCCTTTCCTGCAAGGATTCAATGGCTTCGCCTGCGTTCTTGATCAGGTTTGTCAGGGCCTGACCGATCATCGTGGCGTCAAGCTCCATGAGTACAGGTGTTTCATGGACTTGGCGGCGGAACTTCACCTCTGGTTGCCCGTTTTCCTGCAGCATGACGGCGGCGCGCAGCAGCGCGGTCAGGTCATTTTCGTGCCGGTCGGGTTCGGGCATGCGGGCGAATTTGGAAAATTCATCCACAATGCGGCGCAAGTCATTGGTTTGACGCACAATAACGTCGGTATACTGTTCCAGCTCTTCGGGTTCGCTGACCTGCGGGCGGAATTTGCGCTTGATGCGTTCGGCAGAAAGTTGGATCGGGGTTAGCGGGTTCTTGATTTCATGCGCGATGCGGCGGGCGACATCGCCCCAGGCCGCCATCCGTTGCGCCGAAACAAGGTCGGTCACATCGTCGAAGGCAACGACATAGCCTTCCAGATCGTCGGATTCGCTTTTGCGCATGCTCATCCGCACCAGAAGGCTTTCCAGCTTGCCCTTGCGGGTCAGGCGGACCTCTTCTTGCCCCGCGGGCGCGCCGCTGTCGCGCAGGCGGTCGAACAGCGGTTCAAACTCTGGCACGGCAAGTGCGAGGGGCGTGCCGGTGGCCCCGCCTGCGATGTCCAGCAGGCGTTCGGCGGCGCGGTTGGCAAAGTCGATCTTGCCATCGGCATCCAGACCGATCACCCCGGCGGTGACGTTGGACAGCACGGAATCGAACAGGCGGCGGCGCTGTTCGGTCTGGTTATGCGCCTGCATCAGCGCCTCGCGCTGACCTTTAAGCTGCAGTGTCATCTGGTTGAACACCCGGCCCAGCGTGGCGATTTCATCATCGCCATCCTCTTCATGTACCTGCACCCCCA
>CAMFLG010000391.1 GCA_945957495.1 uncultured Pseudorhodobacter sp.
CCCGGACGGCGGCGCAGGGGTTGGCACCCGATGTGCGGGTCAATGGCATCGGGCCGGGGCCCACCTTGCAGGGCCACCGGCAAAGCGACGACCATTTCCGCCGCCAGCGCGAGGCGACGCCGTTGCAGCGCGGTGCGAACCCGTCCGACATCACGGCGGCGCTTGGGTTTTTCCTCGATTCGCCCGGTGTGACGGGGCAGATGATCGCCGTGGATGGCGGCCAGCATCTGGCCTGGCAGACCCCGGATGTGCTGGGCGTTGAGGCGCCTTTCGGCTGACGTTGCGGAAGTTGTCCACTTTTGGCTTTTGCTTCACAGACCCGTTACAAAAAGCCGTGGCTTTTCAGTGATTTGCCGTCATGAAAGAAATCTTTGCTTTAGTATCAATGGGTTGTAAATATGCCTAAAAAATAGGCATCCACATGAAACAGGCCGAAAACAAGGGAATTTTCGCTGTTCCTAAAACTTCTCCGCAAGGTTATCCACAGAAACGGGGGACAGCTTTCACCTTGCCCCCAGGCCGATATCATTGCAGCGAGGGCAGAGAATCGATGACTCTGAGATGGGTGAATCCATGACCACAACTGCGCTGACCGGGCATGACCTGATCCAGTCTTATCTCAAGACTTTGGATGGCTCGCCGGGGGTTTACCGGATGCTGAATGCGGCGTCCGAGGTGCTGTATGTCGGCAAGGCGCGCAATCTGCGGGCGCGGGTTTCCAACTATGCGCGCCCCTCGGGGCATTCGGGGCGCATCGCGCGGATGATCTTTGAAACCGCGTCGATGATGTTCTTGACCACGCGGACGGAAACCGAGGCGCTGCTGCTGGAGCAGAACCTGATCAAGCAGTTGAAGCCGCGCTACAACGTGCTGTTGCGCGACGACAAGTCATTCCCGAACATCCTGATCAGCCGCGAACACGCCTTTCCGCAGTTGAAGAAACATCGCGGCAAGCGCAGCGAGAAAGGGGCGTATTTCGGCCCCTTTGCCAGCGCGGGCGCGGTGAACCGCACGCTCAACCAGTTGCAGAAGGTGTTCCTCTTGCGCAACTGTTCGGATTCGATGTTCGACAGCCGCACCCGGCCTTGCCTGCAATACCAGATCAAACGCTGTGCCGCGCCCTGCGTCGGCAAGATCGACGCCGAGGGTTATGCGGTTCTGGTGGCGGATGCAGAGCGGTTCTTGCAGGGCAAGACGACGGCGGTGCAGGCCAATCTGGCGGGGGAAATGGCAGCCGCCTCCGAGGCGATGGAGTTTGAACGCGCCGCCGCCCTGCGCGACCGGATCAAGGCGCTGACGCAGGTACAGCAAAGTCAGGGCATCAACCCGGCGGGGGTGGCCGAGGCGGATGTGGTGGCGCTGCATCTGGAGGGGGGGCAGGCCTGCGTACAGGTGTTCTTCATCCGCGCCAACCAAAGCTGGGGCAACCGCGACTTTTACCCGCGCACCGGGGCGGGGGCGGAAGAGGCCGAGATTCTGGAAGCTTTCCTTGCGCAGTTCTATGACGACAAGGAGCCGCCGCGGCTGATCCTGCTGTCGCATCAGGTGGAAAACCCCGATCTGGTGGCGGAATTACTGTCGGAACGCGCCGGGCGCAAGGTAGAGCTGGCGGTGCCGCAACGGGGCGAAAAGGCAGAGTTGGTGGAAAACGCCACCCGCAACGCGCGTGAAAGTCTGGCGCGCAAGATGGCCGAGGGGGCGACGCAGAACAAGCTGCTGTCGGGGCTGGCAGAGGCCTTTGATCTGGACGCGCCGCCCAAGCGGATCGAGGTTTATGACAACGCCCACATTCAGGGCTCGGACGCGGTGGGCGGCATGATCGTGGCGGGGCCGGAGGGGTTCCTGAAATCGCAGTACCGCAAGTTCAACATCAAATCGGCGGCGGGGGCGAACTCTGACGACTTCGGCATGATGAAAGAGGTGATGACGCGGCGGTTTGAGCGGCTGTTGAAGGAAGACCCCGACCGGACCAGCGGCGCCTGGCCGGATCTGTTGCTGATCGACGGCGGTGCGGGGCAGGTTTCGGCGGTGGCAGAGATCATGGCCGAACTGGGTGTCGATGATATCGCTATGGTGGGGGTGGCCAAGGGGATCGACCGCGACGCGGGCAAGGAAGAGTTCTACCGCACCGGACTGCCGGTGATGGCCCTGCCGCGCAATGATCCGGTGTTGTATTTCATCCAGCGGCTGCGGGATGAGGCGCACCGCTGGGCCAACGGCGCGCACCGGGCCAAGCGCGCCAAGGTGGTGTCGGCCACGCCGCTGGATGACATTCCCGGCGTGGGGGCGGCGCGCAAGCGGGCGTTGCTGGCGCATTTCGGGTCTGCCAAGGCGGTGGCGCGGGCGGGGCTGTCGGACCTGCAGGCAGTGAATGGGATTTCCGCGGCGATGGCGCAGATGATTGTGGACTTCTTTTCCGCCAAGGGATGATGTCGCACGCGTGCGACAAAAGGAAATCAACTGAAATCAGGGTGTTATGAGGTGGCATTTAGAAAACGTTAACCTTTGGCCCCCGCCTTTGCGCCGATGCACAGGGGCTGTGCGTTTTTGTCGGTTGCAGGTGCCGCACTTTGCAACCACCTCAAAGCTGACTGATTTCCGGAAAGGACTTACGATGTCAGATATCTCTTTGTTTGCCCCCGTTGCGATGGGCCCGATGACGCTGCAGAATCGGTTTGTGATGAACCCGATGACGCGGTGCCGGGCAGATGCGGCGGCGGTGCCGACGGCGATCATGGCAACCTATTATGGGCAGCGCGCCGGGGCCGGGTTGATCGTGACCGAAGGCGTCGCGCCCAGCCCGAATGGCCGTGGCTATGCCCGCACGCCGGGCCTGTGGTCTGACGCGCAAGTGGCGGCATGGAAGCCCGTCACCGCCGCGGTTCACGCCAAGGGCGGCAAGATTTTCGCTCAGCTGATGCATGTGGGCCGGGTTGCACATCCGGGCAACTTGGTGGACGGCGGCAAGATCGTCTCGCCCAGCGATGTAAAGCTGGCGGGTCAGATGTATACCGATGCCGAAGGCATGCAGGATTACCCGGTGCCCGCGCCGATGACGGCGGCAGAGATCGTTTCGACCAAAGCCGAATTCGTTCGCGCCGCGCAGAACGCGGTTGCTGCCGGGTTTGACGGTGTGGAACTGCACGCCGCCAACGGCTATCTGCTGGAACAATTCCTGAGCCCCGACACCAACCGTCGCACCGACGCCTATGGCGGCTCGGTGGAAAACCGCATCCGCTTTGTGGTGGAAGTCGCGCGCGATGTGGTCGCGGCGATTGGCGGCGACAAGGTGGGCATCCGCATTTCGCCCTATGGCATGGCCTCTGGCATGGGCCCCTATCCGGAGGTGGATGCGACCTATCTGCAGCTGGTGGCAGAGCTGGCAAATGCCGGGCTGACCTATGTGCATCTGGTCGATCATGCCGCCATGGGCAACCCGGCGATTCCGGCCGAATTCAAGGCGGCGCTGCGCAAGGCCTGGCCGCGCACCTTCATCATCGGCGGCAGCTTTGACGTGGTTTCTGCCAAAGCGGCGGTCGATGCGGGCGAGGCCGATCTGGTGGGCTTTGGCCGCGCCTTCATCGCCAACCCCGATCTGGTGACGCGCCTGCAAAAAGGTCTGGACGTGGCCGCGCCGGATTTCGCCGCTTTCTACACGCCGGGCGAGGCGGGCTATACCGACTATCC
>CAMFLG010000392.1 GCA_945957495.1 uncultured Pseudorhodobacter sp.
CCGCGCTTTCCGGGCGGGACGGGACTGCGGACGCCTCTGCTGGCGGCTGCGATGACATGGTACAGCTTGCGCGACAGACTGTAGCCGGACCTGCGGCCTAAGCCCGTCCGTCCAGCGCGTTTTCCATTTCCAGCGACAGGGCCAGGTCCGCCCGGCGAAAATAACCGCATTCGCCCATGGCTTTTCGCAGTGGTATCTGCTCGCTCAGATGCGACCAGACCACCGGAAAGCTGAGGATGCCCGCCGCACCTTCCGGTTCGCACCCCGTAGTCATACCTTGCAGGATTCGCGGATTGGCAAAATCACCGATGCTGAGAACGGAAAACCATGTGGAACGGCGGTGTTGCACTTCCTGCATCTGACAAAACAATTTGCCATGCCGGGTAAACCCCGCGCCCTCATAGGTCAGGCGTCGGGGAAGGCCCATTGCGGGGCGGGGAAACCGTTCGATCCCTTTGATCAGGATGCCCGCCTTCATCTGGCGCAAACGCAACAAGCTGCGATAGTAGATGTTCGTTGACGGGTCCGGCTGAAAGATCATGTGGTAAAAGCCCATGGCGATTCGGCTGACCGCTTCGCCCGAGCAAAGACGCTCCATGGTTTCGGCAAGAGGATCGGGCGCCATGCCCGGGCGCGGGGGCCGCAGACGTATGATCTCGCGGAACCGGGCATGGTCCATCATGATTTCGAAATCTTCGATCCCGAAATAGTCGCAGATCCGCCGGAGGCTGCGCAGCGACGGCGTTCCCTCACCCGTCAGATAGCGGTGGTACTGCGTGCGATTGATGCCCGCGTCGAGGCAGACCCGCTTGATCGAAGGCGCATAACCCGTGAGCAGCCGCAGATTGCTTGTCAGGTAGTCCTCGGTCATGGGGTGCGGCCTCTGTTTCAGGAGGGAACAATAGTCTTCTGTCACAGTTTGTCCATTTTGCTGGTCTGGTGGCGACACGTCCGGGTCCGGTCGGTTGGTGCCTGGCGGCAAATCTGATCGGCAGGGCATATCGTGATCAAATTTTGTTGACTAACTATTTAGTCTTATTAATGTGATCACCACAGGATCGGAATCGGATGACATGACATGAGGGTCGAATGGCGTCCAGAACGGGGGATTGAGACCTTGAAACCAAGCAGTCTGGCAGTCGATGTGAGAAGCGTCACAAAAGCCTTTGGAGCGGGGCAAGCTGCGGTAATGGCGCTTGACGCGGTCTCGGTTGCAATCCGGGAAAACGAATTCTTCACGCTGTTGGGTCCGTCTGGATGTGGCAAGACCACGCTCCTGCGCCTGATCGCAGGGTTCGAGTTCCCGACCGACGGCGAGATCCTGCTGCATGGCGAGGACATCGCCCTGCTGCCGCCGTTCCTGCGTCCGGTCAACACCGTGTTCCAAAGCTATGCCTTGTTTCCGCACATGACCGTCGGCCAAAACATCGGCTTTGGTCTTGAAATGCAGGACCGCCCGAAACGCGAGGTCGAGGCGCGGGTCGACGAGATGCTGCGGCTTGTGCGGATGGAAGACCTCAAGCACCGCAAGACCAGCGCAATCTCCGGCGGACAGCAGCAGCGTGTGGCCTTGGCGCGGGCCCTTGCCCCGCAGCCCAAGGTGCTGTTGCTGGATGAACCCCTTTCTGCGCTGGACTACAAGCTGCGCAAGGAAATGCAGGACGAGCTGAAGCGTCTGCAGCTGGAAACCGGCATCACCTTCATCTACGTGACCCATGACCAGGAAGAAGCCCTGGCGATGTCCGACCGGATCGCGGTGATGTCGAAAGGCTCGATCCTGCAGATCGGCAGCCCGCGCGACATCTACGATCGCCCCGACAAACGCTTTGTCGCCGACTTCATCGGCGAGGCCAACTTTCTGCAGGGTTCTGTGATTTCGGCAACGGCGGATCGGGCCAAGGTTGCCTTGTCGACGGGCACGGAAACCGTCGCGGGGCTGCCCTTGGGCTTCCAGCCCAGCGGTCAGGTCACGGTGATGGTGCGCCCGGAACACAGCGAGCTGGCGGTGCCGGACGGTGAGGCGATCCTGATCGGTACGCTGAAGAACGCGGTCTATCTTGGCGTGGACACCCAGTTCACCGTCCGGCTGGCGGATGGCACGGATTTCATCGTGCAGCGCCAGAACAGTCGCGGGCAAGAGGCGAGTTTCAAGGTGGGCGCACAAGTCGGCGTACGGTTCAAGGAACTCGCGGCGCAAGTGCTGAGGGATTGACCATGTCACGCGCCACCGAACACATCCAGGCCGCCGCCCGCCGCGATATCCGCAACCGCTGGTGGCTGTCCGCGCCCGCCCTTCTTATCGTCTTCGTCGCCGCCGTCGGCCCGCTTGCCGTGGTCATCTTGTACTCGATCATGGTCAAGGGCGACTACGGCGATGTGAAATACTGGCAGTTCTCGGGCGATGCCTGGTTCAACGTGCTTTTTGAACGCGACATGTTTGACGACACGCTGGGCCTTAACTCGGCGCATCTGTCGATCCTGTGGCGCTCGGTCAAGCTGTCTATGATCACCACGCTGGTCACGCTGGTCATCGGCTTTCCGACGGCTTATTTCATCGCGACCCGCGCGCCAAGGCAACGCGACATCTGGTTGCTGCTGATCACCATTCCGTTCTGGACCAACCTCTTGATCCGCACCTTCGCCATTCAGGAGGTGTTTCGCAACGAAGGCGTGATGAACACGATCCTGATGAAGACCGGCCTGATATCGGCGCCGATCCAGATCATGTTCACCGATGCAGCGATCCTTCTGGGCATGGCCTATGTCTACCTGCCGCTGATGGTGCTGCCGCTTTATGCCAGCATCGAGAAGTTCGATTTCCGTCTGGCCGAGGCGGCATCCGATCTCTACGCAAGGCCCCGCCGGGTTCTGATGCGAGTCATCGTGCCCCTGGTGGCACCCGGCCTGATTGCGGGGTCGATCCTGGTCTTCATCCCGTCGCTCGGGGCCTATGTCACGCCGCGTCTTCTGGGCGGCGGCAAGAACCTGATGCTGGGCAATCTGATCGAGTTGCAGTTCGGTCAGGGCCGCAACTGGCCCCTCGGGTCGGCCCTATCGCTAAGTCTGATGGCAATCACCATGCTGTCGCTACTGGTCTATGTGCGGTTGACCTCGAAGTCGGGGGTGCAACATGGGTAACCTGTTTTCACGCCAACCGTTTTCCGTCCGGCATCAGGCGGGCTTCACCACAGTCGCGCTGGTCTGCTTTTTCCTGCTTTATCTGCCGATTGCGACTCTGGTGGTCTTTGCCTTCAACGCGGGAACCTCGGTTGCCGTGTGGGAGGGCGCATCGCTGCGCTGGTTTGTGGCAGCTTGGAACAACGAGCGGATCGTAGATGCCACGCTGCGCTCGATGACCATCGCGCCAATTGCGGCCGGGGTCGCGACGGCGGTTGCAACCATGGCCGCGCTGGCAATGACCCGCACAGAACCCTATCGCGGCATGTCGCTGAAGTATGCCTTCATCAACCAGCCGCTGATGGTGCCTGAAATCGTCACCGCTGTTGCACTGCTGGTGGTGTTTTCCCGGATCAAGGTCTGGACGGGCTATTCGGGCCTTGGCTATCTGATCCTCGCCCATACCGCCTTTTGCATCCCCTTCGCCTTTCTGCCGATCCGCGCCCGGCTTGAGACCTGTCTCTTATACACATCTGACGCTGCCGACGACTAGTCGAGTGTTGGTG
>CAMFLG010000393.1 GCA_945957495.1 uncultured Pseudorhodobacter sp.
GGGCTCAGCGTCCACGGCTTTCGCCGCATCCTGCACGTGGTGCCCGACGATCTGTCCACCACCGCCACCTTCCGCGCCAACCTCAAGAAACTTGGCGCGCGCGGGCTTGCCTTCGACATGTGCTTTCTGGCCCGGCAACTGCCCATAGCCCTTGATCTGGCCCGCACCTGCGATGACCAGACCCTTGTGCTGGATCATTGCGGCGTGCCCGACATCGCCGCCGGTGCGTTTGACGATTGGGCAAAGGGCATCACCGCCATCGCTGCCCTGCCGCATGTCCATGCCAAGATCTCTGGCATCAGCGCCTCTTGCGCCCCCGGCACCGCCAATACTGCCACGCTGGCGCCATGGGTCGATCACGTCATCACCAGTTTTGGCGCAGATCGCTGCCTTTGGGGCAGCGATTGGCCCGTGGTGAACCTGGGCGCGGGCCTGCCCGACTGGCTGCAAATCACCCGCGAATTGCTGGGCGGACTGACCGAGTCGGAGCAGTCGGCGATCACAAACGCCACCGCGCGGCGGATTTATCGCCTGAAGTAGCCCCGCAAGGGCTACGCAACCCCCATATTTCGCCAAAATAACCGCTCACGGTTTCGTGTGAGTGTAGCGCACAGCCATGTGCAGCAAACGGACGCGTCCGTATCCCATTGATTTATATAGACCCTATCAAAACCTGCCCTGTTTTTAACAAATTCAAGTCCCCCTTTTGCACATATATTGAACGTATCCGTTCATTTGTGCAGTTTACCTTCCGACTCCGTTCATTATATAGCTGTTACACGGAAGACGAAGACACCACGCAGATGAAGGACGGAGCGAATGACTTGAAAGAAAACAGTTTCTTCTGACCCCATCTGCGGCCCGGCCTAAGCCTGCCGCGCGGCGTTCGCAGCGCCGATCCCAAGAAATTCCTGTCCCCTGTCCCCGCTTCCTCCCGGAACGGACCGGAGAAGGCATCCCTGAACCAAACTGAAAACATGAAAGATATGAAAATGCTGAAATCCATCCTGACCCCCGCCCTGATCGCCCTGTCGCTGGCTGGTGCTGCCAATGCCGCCCAACCCGCGGGCGACGCCCAACTTTCCAGCATCGCTGGCGTTCCGGCGGGCCAATACACCACCGCAGAGCTGCAACAGATCATCATCGCGCAGCAAGACCATGATGCGGCGACCGTGAAATTCTACCTTTCCGGCGCGAACCGCACCACCGCACCCGCCGTCGATAGCTCGGGCCAACTGGCCGCGCTTGCTGGCGTGACCTCGGGCGACTACACCGCCTCTGAACTGGCGCAGATCATCGACGCCCGCAACGAACACGACCGTGACCGCGTGTCCTACATCACCTCGGGCACCAACCGCGCCTCGAACGGCACCGCAGGTACGGTTTCGGCCGGCGACGCGCAAATCGCAGCCGCTTTCGGCGTTGACCCGACGCAATTCACCTCGGCTGAACTCAGCGCGATGTGGGCTGCAGCGCACGACTAATCCCGTCAAACGGGGCGAAAGTGGCCGGTCCCCCATGGGGGCCGGCGTTTCGCATGCAAGAATGAGGATGCAATGACTTGCCCCAACCCCTTCGACCTCATAACCTGTGCCCAGACGGCCACATCAGGGCCGATGGGAGTAGAATCTGTGGCGCCGCGTTCACCGGGAAGACCGAAAGATGCTGAAAAGCTAAGCGCCATTCTTGACGCCTCGATGGACCTGTTCGCCAAACGCGGGCTGGAAGGCGTCCCGGTCGAGGCGATTGCCGCCGCCGCCGGTGTGTCCAAAGTCACCGTCTACGCCAATTTCAAATGCAAATCCGAAATCCTGGCCGCCATCGTCACCCGCCACAACGCCAAGCTTGGCGATCTGGGCGCGGAAATTCTGCGCACCGATGGTCCGCTGGCCGATCGGTTGGCCCGCCTTGGTCATGCGCTGGTGGATATGATCACCGAACCCAGCCACCGCGCGCTGGACATCTGCCTTGGCCAAGAGGCGCAGCGCAATCCCGAACTTGCCCGGCAATTCTTCGATTCCGGACCCGGCCAGTTGCGCAAGCTGATCGCCCAGATCTTGCAGGCGGCGGCAGATGCGGGCGAGATCAAGCTGGACGATGCGCTGTCGGCCTCGGAAGATCTTCTTGGCCTCTGGCTTGGCTTTTCAATCATTGAAAAACGTTTCCAATCCGGCCCGCCACAGATTGAACGCCTGTCCGCCCGCATTGATCGCGGGGTGGAGCTGTTCCTGCGCGCCCATGCGGTAGACGCCGCCACCGCCTAGGCGATTTTGATCAGGTGGTTGTCCCACAGGGTCTGATTGCTGCTCAGCGGCGTCAGCCCTGCGTCATCGCAGGCCCAGATCGCCCCCTGCCCGTCGGTCGCCATGAACCCCGATGCCGTCGCCGCAACGCCCGACAGATCGGCGCGGCGATGCGTGGCGATGAAATTCGCATTCGTATCAAAGATCATCACCGCGCCGCCCTTGGGCGAAGTCATCGCAATCCGGTTCCCCACAGCCGCGATAGATCCGGCATAGCCCAGCATCGCCATTGCCTCGGCCTCTGGCGGCGCGATCACCTGCGCCGCAGCGCCCGGCACCCATAGGCCCAGTTGCGGCACAGGCTCAGCGGCGTCGCCTTCCCACTGCATCGCAAAGGCCACGCCCTCGCCCACATGCGCCAGATGACGGATAGAGTTTTGCCGCAACTCGGACGGCAATTCGACCTGCTCTAGCATCTCGCCACTGGCAGACAGCAGGCTCAGGTTCGGCCGCATGTCGGGAATGTTCAGCTTGGTGCGATCACCGGGGTCGGTCTGAATACCGCCATTGGCGACCACGATGCGGCCATCGGCCAGCCGTTTCAGATCATGCGGCCCAATGCCGCCCGTGGCCCATTCATCCACCCGGGAATAATCGCGCGTGTCCCACAGCCCGATCCGCCCCGCCGATCCTTCGGCCACCACTTCCGATGTCATCAACAGGCTGCCATCGGTGGAAAACACGCCATGGCCGTTGAACTGCCGCCCCTCGGGCGGGGTCAACTGATGCTGCACCGATCCGGTGAAACAGTTGATCACCAGGGCAAATGTACCGGGCCTGCGCGCAAAGGCCACCGCCTGCGGCTGGCTGGGATGTGCCGCCGCTGCATGGCCGCGCGCGGGCAAGTCGATCTGGAACAGGCTTTGCCCTGCCGCCGAAATCCCGTGCAGAACATAGCCGTCGCCCGCCTTGCCCGCCGCCAGATAGTCCGGGCTGCCCACATCGGCCCAGCCCAACCGGGGCAGGCTGGCCACCGCCAGCCCCGCCAGAAACGCCCGCCGCGTCGCCATGTCAGTCCCCGTCTTTCGCGTTGAACCCGATCCCCACGTCCAGCTCTGGCCCAAGCTCGTCCAGCGCGGTTTGCCGCAGGGCCGTCACCGCCTGCTGCAGGATTTCCACCTTCAGATGGCCGCTTGGCGTGGCAACCCCGGCAAGGCTGGGGTCTTGCAATTCATCCGCCAGCTTGATCGCGCGTTCAAACCCCGCCACCGTCAATGGCGCATCCGGCGTCAGGCTTTGCGTCATCACCAGCATCGCCGCCAAACTCTCGCGGATATTGCGGACCGACCGGCCTGAGGCCTTGGATTCCGCCCGCTCTGGGTGGGGTCTGTCTCTTATACACATCTCCGAGCCCACGAGACGTAGAGGAATCTC
>CAMFLG010000394.1 GCA_945957495.1 uncultured Pseudorhodobacter sp.
TCGGTCGTGATGCCTTGATCCGCCGCAAGGAAAACCCGCGTGACAAGTTCGTCGGGCTGGAAATTGACGCGGCGGTGGATGTGGGCCACGGCGATTGCATCCACATTGGCCGGGCGCAGATTGGGGTGGTTACGTCCTCGATGCGCTCTCCCCTTCTGGGCAAGAACATTGCGCTTGCCCGGGTGGATGTGGCCCATGCCGAGGTGGGCACGGCGGTTGAGGTCGGCAAGCTGGACGGTCAGCAAAAACGCCTGCCCGCGCGTATCGTCGGGCTGTCGCATTACGATCCCAAGAAAACCCGGCCACAATCCTGATGCAGCCTGTCATCGACCGCATCGGTGGTGAGGAAACCGTTCGCGCCCTGGTCGAGCGGTTTTACGATCTGGTGGAAACCTTGCCGCAAGGCGCGCAAATTCTGCATCTGCATTTTCGCGGCCATGGCATGGCGCATGTGCGCGCCGAACAGTTCGAATTTCTGACCGCCTTCTTTGGCGGCAGACGCAGCTATGCCGAACGCCACGGCCACATGAACCTGCGCGAGATTCACGCGCATGTGCCAATCCGGCCCGAGGATGCCGAGAACTGGTTGCATTGCATGGATCTGGCTCTGGCCGATACTGGCGTCGCTGAACCGCTGCGCGGCCAGATATTCAAGACCTTCGGACGCGCCGCGCATATGCTGGTGAACCGCGAGGCCGGGTTCGCGCCGGAATAATCACCCCCGACTGGAGGCGCGCGCGATCAGGCTCACCGCCGCGCGGCGTTCCGGCACGGGGCGGATGCCATGCTGCAGCCAGCCCAGCAGCGCCGCCGCCGTGTCGCGGGCGAACTGGCCCACATCACAGTGCTGGGTCGATAGCTGCGGCCAGCCATCGCTGCATTCCGCAATGCCATCGCAGCCCACCAACCGGAACTCTGACCCAGGTTTGCGGCCCGCGCGGGCGTAGCCTGCCATCACCCCCAGCGCCACCAGATCGTTGAAACACACCGCGGCCTCGAAACTGCGTTTGCCCATCATCAGCATGGTCGCCGCCTCGCGACCAAAGGCGCGGTTCGGGCGGCCGGGCAAGGCCAGACGCGGCAACCCGGCGGCAATCATCGCAGCGGCATAGCCTGACATACGCTCATTGGTGATCGCGTGATCCTTCAACCCGCCGACAAAGGCGATCTTGTGCGCGCCTTGCGCGATCAGGTGCCGCGTCGCCTCGGCCCCAGAGGTTGCATAGTCAAAAGAGGCGAAGGGAAAGGTTTCGGTATCGGGATCGGCCTTGTGCAGCACCTGCAGGGTGGGAATTCCCGCCCGGCGCAGCGCGGCAAATGTCGGCTCTGCACCGCTATCCGTGGGCGCGATCACCAGCCCGGACAGGCCGTGTTCGATCATCGAGGCCACCACCCGCGCCTGTATCGCGGGATTCTCATCGCTGTTGGCGATCACGGTGGCAAAGCCCTGCTCGGCAAAGGCCTGCTGCGCCGCCGTGGCGAAATCGGTGAAAAACGGGTTGCCCAGATCGTTGATCACAAGGCCGATCAGCCCGACATTCGGGCTGCGCAGATTGGCGGCAGAGCGGTTATAGACATAGCCCAGATCGGCCATCGCTTGTCGCACCGCCTCGCGCGTGGCCGCCCGCACCAAGGGGCTGGCCTGCAACACCAGCGAGACGGTCGATTTCGACACGCCCGCGGCCTTGGCCACATCAATGATCGTCGGTCTGCGCGTCACGCCGGTCTGATCCCGATCAGGCTGTTCTTCCGGCGCAATAAGACCTTGCGCGTGGGCCAGTTTCAACCGGCTTGGTCAACGCCGGGGAAGAAAGGCGGCGGGCGTGGCTTTTTGCCCTTGGGCCTGCGCGCGCTGTCGGGGCGTGCTTTGGCCTTGCATATCGGCCAAGGCGGGCGGAAAACTAGCCGCAGATGGCGGGGAGGTATGGGAAGTGGCAGGCGAAGGCGCGGGCACGAAGGACGTGATCGTCGGCATTTCCGGTGCGTCGGGGGCGATCTATGGGCTGGCCTGCCTTGATCTGTTGCGCGCGGCAGGGGCGCGGACGCATCTGATCGTATCGCGCGCGGCGGAACTGACGCTGAAGGATGAATTGGGCCTGAGCCTTGCCGATATCGCGCCGCGCGCAGACGTGCTGCACGCGGCCAAGAACATCGGCGCCACGGTCGCCTCTGGCTCGTTCAAGGCGCGCGGCATGATCGTTGCGCCCTGTTCGGTCAAGACGCTGGCAGAAATTGCCACTGGAACCACGGGAACGCTGTTGTCGCGCGCAGCGGATGTGACGCTGAAGGAACGCCGCCGCCTGGTGCTGATGGTGCGGGAATCGCCGCTGCATCTGGGGCATTTACGCGCCATGGTTCAGGCGACAGAGATGGGCGCGATCATCGCGCCGCCGGTTCCGGCCTTTTACGCCAAACCGCAAAGCCTTGAGGATATGGTGAATTACTCGGTCGCGCGGGCGTTGGACCTGCTGGGGTTCAATATTGAAATACCGCGCTGGCAGGGGCTGGGATCAGCCCGCTAGAAAGGCCCGGGTCAGATCCGGCGCGGCACCCAAGTGCTGCAGATACTGCCGCGCCGCCGCTTGTCCGCCGCCGCCCTGCGTCCGAAACACCTGCGCCAGCAGATCAAGCTCCAGCCGTTCTGCCTGCAATTCCAACGCCTTGACGGACTCCCGATGCGCCAATTCGGCCTCTGCCGTGGCATGGGCCTTTTGCCAGTTGCGCACGCCGCGCAAGGGCAGAATCACATTCTGCCGCCACGGCTGCACCGCGTCCTGAAGTGCCGCCGCCTCGGCCTCGGTGGGCGACAGCCCTGCCGCATCGGCCAGCCACAGGAACAGCGCCATGACCACATCCACGCCGTGACGGTCTTGCAGCGCAAGACAGGTCGGCATCAGGCCGGGCGTTTCGGTATAGCGCCGCACCATCGCGGCCCAAAGCGTCTGGCAAAACTCCTCTCGCGTCATGGCCCTGCCCTTTTCTGCGTGATTGTGCTGCACAGTCTTGCCCGCAGCACGCCGCCGCGACAAGATCAGGCCAAACGCCGCACCAAAGGAATCCGCCATGACCCGCCGCATCGACATTCGCAATCCCCGCACCGGCCGCGCGGATTATCACATCGACGTAGCGGATGCCGATCAGATTGCCGCCGCCTGCGCCCAGTTGCGCAAGGGTCAGGCCGAATGGCTGCGCATCGGGCTAGAGGGTCGCAAATCCGCGATGATCGCGATGTGTGACGCGGTGGACCGGCATTATCAGCCGATCCTTGACGCGCTTTGCACCGATACCGGGCGCTATGACATGTCGATTGCCGAAATCGAAGGGCTGAAGGGCATCACCAAGATGCGCGTGGCCACGGCAGAGACGGCAATGGCGGCGGCCACCGGACAATCGGGGTCTGATCCGGGCCTGCGATTCATGCAGCAATATGTGCCTTACGAACTGGTTGGCGTGATCTCGCCGTGGAACTACCCGCTGATTCTGGCGATGATAGACGCGATCCCGGCGCTGCTTGCCGGTTGCGCAGTGGCGATCAAACCGTCAGAGGTGACGCCGCGCTTTATCGCGCCCTTCCGCGCCGCGATTGCCGAAGTGCCGCTCTTGCGCGACGTGCTGGGCCTGTTTGAGGGCGATGGCGAGGTGGGCGGCGCAATTGTGGATGCAACCGACATGGTGG
>CAMFLG010000395.1 GCA_945957495.1 uncultured Pseudorhodobacter sp.
GGCCTATATGCGCCGCGCCACCAACACCATCAACTACGGCTCGACCCTGCCCTTGGCGCAGGGCGTCAGCTTTGACATCGACTGATCTGCCCGGGCCAGCGGCAGCACATGCCGCTGGCCCGATTTCCCCGCCTTTCCGCCTATTTCCTGACCTAACCTTGACCCATGCCCCGATTTCCGCTATGCGCGCGTCAGGGGTCAAGGCGACCCCAAGACGCCGGGGCGCCCGGAAATGCAGCGTCCCATAATCCCATGCGGGCCGACCCCGCATCATTAGGACGCAGATGACCAAATTCTCAGACCTCGCGCTGGACCCCCGCGTGCTTCAGGCCGTGGCGGAAGCCGGCTATGAAACCCCCACCCCGATTCAGGCTCAGGCCATCCCACACGCGCTGCAAGGCAAGGACGTGTTGGGCATCGCCCAAACCGGCACTGGCAAAACCGCCAGCTTCACGCTGCCGATGATCACGCTGTTGGGTCAGGGCCGCGCCCGCGCCCGTATGCCGCGCAGCCTTGTGCTGGCCCCCACCCGTGAACTTGCGGCGCAAGTGGCGGAAAACTTTGACGTTTACGCAAAGTATACCAAGCTGACCAAGGCCCTGCTGATCGGCGGCGTGTCCTTTGGCGAACAAGACAAGCTGATCGACCGGGGCGTCGATGTGCTGATCGCCACCCCCGGCCGCCTGCTGGACCATTTCGAACGCGGCAAGCTGTTGCTGACCGGTGTGCAGATCATGGTGGTGGATGAGGCCGACCGCATGCTCGACATGGGCTTCATCCCCGACATCGAACGCATCTTCTCGCTGACGCCCTTCACCCGCCAGACCTTCTTCTATTCCGCCACCATGGCGCCAGAGATCGAGCGGATCACCAACACCTTCCTGACCGGCGCCGTGAAGATCGAAGTTGCGCGGCAGGCCACCACCTCGACCACCATCGAGCAAAAGCTGATCCAGTTCACGCCCTCGCGCAAGGACCGCAGCTTTACCGAAAAGCGTGCCGTGCTGCGCGCGCTGATCAAGGCCGAGGGCGAAAGCTGCACCAACGCCATCATCTTCTGCAACCGCAAGATGGATGTGGATGTGGTGTCCAAGTCGTTGAAAGCACATGGGTTCAACGCCTCGCCGATCCATGGCGATCTGGATCAGTCGGTGCGCACCAAAACGCTGGACGGGTTCCGCGACGGATCGGTTCACCTGCTGGTGGCCTCTGACGTTGCGGCGCGCGGTCTGGATATTCCGGCCGTCAGCCATGTGTTCAACTTTGACGCGCCCAGCCACCCCGAGGATTACGTTCACCGCATTGGCCGCACCGGCCGCGCGGGGCGTCAGGGCAAGGCCTATACCATCGCCGTGCCGTCCGATGACAAATACATCAACGCCATCGAACATCTGGTGAAAATGCCGATTCCGCGCGGCGAGGTGCCCGAAGGCGCGCTTGAGGGCGCATCCGCCTCTGATCGCCCGGAACGCCCACGGGAAGAGCGTGGCAGTTCCTCGAGCCGCAGCCGCTCTGGCAGCAGCCGCAGCAGCCGGGATCGTGCTCCGCGCGAAGACAAGGCCCGTGAAGCCAAACCCGTCGCGGTGGCCCCGGTGGCTGACGTGGCAGAGGCCCTGCAGCGCAGCGAACGCGCGCCCCGCTCCGAAGAGCGGCGTGCAGAGCCCGCGCATGACGACCGCCGCAGCGACTCGCGTTCGGAACCGCGCCGCGATGACCGCCGGGATGATCGGCGCGACTATCGCAGCAACCGCGATTCGGGCGACCGCGTGCTTGGCATGGGCGATCATGTGCCCGATTTCATCCTGCGCAGCTTCAAAGTTACCACGGTGACGGCCGATGACGCCGAAGAGGCCACCGGAACCGAAGGCTGAAACGCCACCCCTGAACGCAAAAGGGCCTCGCAATCCGCGAGGCCCTTTTCATTTGTAAATCCGTGGTCGGTTGGAGCAATTCGCGTTTGAACGGAATAGCTCATCCGCTCTTCACCCGAGACAGCGTTTGCCCAGCAAACGCGTTCGGTTGAAGAGCGAATGCGATATAACGCGATTTGCTCTATTCAACGGCCAAACGGCTGACCACAACCATCACTTCCGGTTTCTTGCCGATTTCTTCCATCGCCACCTGCCGCACGATCTTGCGCAAGGCCTCGTTCAGCTTGTCATCATTGGCCAGCATCTTCTTGCCCGCGCCGTCCAGATATTCGGTCAGCTCGGTTTCCATGGTTTCGGCCAAGGGCCGCTCGCCCTTGCCCAGTTCCGGCAGGCCCATCAGTTCGACCCAGGCCTCACCCAGCGGCAAATCGGCCTCGTCCAGGATGACCGTCACCATCACCAACCCGTTCAGCGCCATCCGGATCCGGTTGCGCACAACCCCGTCCAACGCCCCGATCAGCACGTTGCCGTCCAGATAGGTGCGCCCGGCCTCGATATGTTCGGCCAGCTTCGGCACATCGCCGGTGATGTCGATCATCATGCCATTGGTCGCCACCATCGCGGCAATCCCCGCCTCATGCGCGATGCGCACATGTTCGCGCAGATGCCGGTGTTCGCCGTGCATCGGCAACAGCATATCGGGCAGGAACAACCGATGCACATGTTCCAGATCAGGCCGGTTGGCGTGGCCCGAGACGTGGTATTTGCCGTTATTGTCATCGACAATATCCACGCCCATTTCCGAAAATGCGTTCACCACCGACAGAACGCCCCGCTCATTGCCCGGGATGGTTTTCGACGAAAACAGGAACATATCGCCCTCTTTCATCTCGATCCCCAGATATTTGCCGCGCGACAGTTGCGCCGAGGCCGCCCGGCGTTCGCCTTGCGATCCGGTCACGATCAGCATCAGGTTCTTGCGCGGCACCTCCAGCGCCTCTTCCGGGGTGATCGTGCGCGGGAAATTTTCCATCACGCCAGATTCCTGTGCCGCCGTCACCATGCGTTTCATCGCCCGGCCCAACAGACAAACAGACCGGTCCGCCGCGCGCCCCGCCTCTGCCAGCGTTTTCAGCCGCGCCACGTTCGACGCGAATGTCGTCGCCACCACCATGCCACCCGCGCCACGGATCAACTCGGCAATCGGCTCTTTCAGCGTGCTTTCCGACCGGCCCTCGTTCAGTGAAAACACGTTGGTGCTGTCACACATCAGCGCCTTGACCGGCCGTTCCGCCGCGATCGCCTGCATCACCGCATCATCAAAGCCCTCGCCGACAATCGGCGTCGCATCGCGCTTGAAATCGCCGGAATGAATGATCCGTCCTGCTGGCGTGTCGATGATCAGCGCCGCGCTTTCCGGGATCGAATGGCTGACCGGCACGAACTGCACCTTGAACGGCCCCGCCTCGATCACCTGCGGACGCGCCTCGACCGTGGTGATTGCGTCCTTCGGCAGGCCCGCCTCTTCAAACTTAAGCCGCCCGATGGTGGCGGTGAATTTGCGGGCATAGACCGGCTTGCGCAAGGCAGGCCACAGATGCGGCAGCGCACCGATGTGATCTTCATGCGCGTGGGTGATAAAGATCGCGTCCAGCCGGGCCAGATTGTCCATCAGCCAGCTGATATCCGGCATGATCAGATCAACGCCAGGGCTGCCGTCCATATCGGGGAAGGCCACGCCCAGATCGACCAGAATAAGCCGTTCCTTGCCCTTCGGGCCATAGCCATAGACATAGG
>CAMFLG010000396.1 GCA_945957495.1 uncultured Pseudorhodobacter sp.
AACATGGGCCATCCGCAGCGCGACTGGGCCGAGGTTCCCTTGGCGCGCCCCGTGGATACCTTGCACCTGCCGCTGCCCGGCGATCCGGTGGCGGTGGGCATGGGCAACCCGCATTGCGTGTTTTTTGTCGCCGATGCCGAGGCGGTTGATCTGGCCGCCGCTGGCCCGGGGCTTGAACATGACCCGCTTTACCCGCAGCGCACCAATGTTGAATTCGCCTCGGTGCTTGGCCCCGATCATCTGCGCATGCGGGTGTGGGAACGCGGCGCAGGCGTGACGCTGGCATGCGGCTCTGGCACCTGCGCCACGGTGGTTGCGGCGCATCTGCGCGGGCTGACCGGGCGGCGCGTGGTGGTTGACGTTGATGGCGGCGTGCTGGAGGTGGACTGGCGCGACGATGGCGTCTGGCTGACTGGCCCAGTCGTGCATGTGTTCGACGGGCACCTGACGCCTGCATTTCTGGCCGCGCTATGACCGCGCCGATCTTTGCCACATTGGGCTGCCGCCTGAACGCCTACGAGACCGAGGCGATGAAGGAACTGGCCGCCGCCGCCGGGATCGACGCGGCGGTGGTGGTCAACACCTGTGCTGTGACGGCAGAGGCGGTGCGCAAGGCCAAACAGGAAATCCGCCGTCTGGCCCGCGAAAACCCCGGCGCGCAGATCATCGTCACCGGATGCGCAGCACAAACCGAACCGGAAACCTTTGCCGCGATGGCAGAGGTGACGAAGGTTATCGGCAACACCGAAAAGATGCAGGCGGAAACGTGGACCAGCCTGCGCGCGCCCGACCTGATCGGCGTGACCGAACGGGTGCAGGTCGATGACATCATGTCGGTGCGCGAAACCGCTGGCCACCTGATCGACGGTTTTGGCCGCCACCGCGCCTATGTGCAGGTGCAAAACGGCTGCGACCACCGCTGCACCTTCTGCATCATCCCCTATGGCCGGGGCAACTCGCGTTCGGTTCCGGCGGGCGTGGTGGTGGAACAGATCAAGCGGCTGGTGGACAGGGGCTTTGCCGAGGTGGTGCTGACCGGGGTTGACCTGACCTCCTGGGGCGCGGATTTGCCCGCGCAACCGCGGCTTGGCGATCTGGTCATGCGCATCCTGCGGCTGGTGCCGGATCTTGCGCGCCTGCGGATCAGTTCGATCGACAGTATCGAGGCGGATGATGCCCTGATGGGGGCGATTGCGACCGAACCGCGCCTGATGCCGCATCTGCACCTGTCGTTGCAGGCGGGCGACGATCTGATCCTGAAACGGATGAAGCGCCGCCATCTGCGCGACGACGCCATCCGGTTTTGCGAAGAGGCCCGCCGCCTGCGCCCGGATATGGTATTTGGTGCGGACATTATCGCGGGTTTCCCGACCGAAACCGAAGAGATGTTCCAGCAAAGCCTGCAACTGGTGCAGGACTGTGACCTGACTTTCCTGCACATCTTTCCCTATAGTCCGCGCAAAGGCACCCCTGCCGCGCGGATGCCGCAGGTGAAAGGCCCGCTGATCAAGGACCGCGCCGCCCGGCTGCGCGCGGCGGGCGATCTGGCGCTGCAACGGCATCTGGCGGCGCAGGTGGGGGTCAGCCATCGTGTGTTGATGGAAAGCCCGCGCATGGGGCGGACGGAACAATTCACCGAAGTCAGCTTTTCCAACGATCAGCCGGAAGGCCTCATCGTGACGGCCAGCATCGCCAGCCATCACAACGGCCAGCTTCTGGCGAAAGGATGAACGGCGGGCGCTGCCGCCCGCCGTCTTTGCAGATCAGACCTTGGTTACAGCCGGAATCTTCCAAGACCCGTCGATGATCGACGGCGCCTGATCGTCAGGCCAATACATCCGCAACATCAGATGGAACTTGCCAGACGGCGCAGGCAGCCAGTTGGCCTCTTTGTCCGAACCGGGGTTTTCGTTCTGGATGTAGATGGTCAGCGACCCGTCTTCGCCCATCACCGGATTCGTGCGAATGCTCATCGAATAGCGGTTGATCGGGTTGGCCACGAAGAACATGTTTTCGTCATACATGGTCAGTGACCAGAACCCCTTGACCGGCGGGGTTTCGCCTTTCGGGAAGGTCAGGGTGTATTTGTTCGACCCTGTATAATCCTCGATCAGGTTCGGCTTTTGCGACATCGGATAGATCGCGTCGTGCGGCCGGTTTGCGCCAAGGCCAACCGCCGTGACCAGCGCACGCTGGATGTAGTTGGTGCCATAGACCCCGGCCTTGGTGGTGAACAGCCAGCCGTTTTCATGCGTCATGTCGCCATCGGAATCGACCAGATGCGCCATGATGCGGTGATACGAGAAGGGCGCAACGCGATCTTCGAAATCCGGCTTCAGCTTGCTTGCGTCCAGATCCTGACCCGGCACAAGCCCGATGGCGGCAAAGCGATCCACCGCCGGTTTGTCATCGGCAGCAGGCGGATTGCGCTTCATCAAATCAGCCATCAAGGTGAAATAGGCGCTGGCCGACAAGGCGTTGACCTGATCACGCGTCGGGGTTTTCATGTCGATAGAGGCATCAACCGTGCCTGCGGGCGGCGTGTAATCCTGCCCCCAGGTGGACAGCGGCTGCAGTTTGAACGCGTCTTGCAGCGCGTGAACGGCGTCATAATCTTCCTTGGTGCCGGTGCAATAGATGCGGCCCAACAGCCAGACAAGCGCAGTCGGCGATTTCAGTTCGGTCATGCCGTCCGGCACGGTGCCGGTCCAGCCCGGCCCGGTGATCAGGAAGGTCTTGGCGGCACCGCCGCTGGTGCGGGCGCCGGGCACTTCGAACACATCGGTCCAGGCCGACAACAGCGGAAGAAGGAAATAGCGGTCGCCGAAATCGGGCTGATCCAGCACCCAAGGCTCGTCGCCCACATCGAACCAGGCGGTCGTGTAAAGCGTATCGGCGTTCGGTGCGGTGATATCGCGGAATGTGGCATCGGGATATTCGCGCATCTTGATCAGCGTGCCCATCGGCGCGCGCGAGCCATCGGCGGCGGCGACGTTGCTCATGATCCGGCGGGTCA
The DNA here is from genome assembly GCA_945957495.1 of uncultured Pseudorhodobacter sp. Classification (GTDB taxonomy): domain Bacteria; phylum Pseudomonadota; class Alphaproteobacteria; order Rhodobacterales; family Rhodobacteraceae; genus Cypionkella. Next base: position 3,017 of record CAMFLG010000396.1, read on the forward strand.
TCTCCATGGTGACCAGCGGATAGCCAAAGACATAGGCATCAGACGCGATGCCGAAATCTTCGGTGCCTTCGATGGCCGAAGAAAACAGCCCCTCGCTGCTCTGCGCCAATGCGGGCAAACCGGATGCCGTCAAGGCAAGCAGGCTGATGCCGCTCCGAGCAAAGGCGCGTCGGGTCAATGTCATGTTTCTCTCCCTGAAATGTTGAAAGGGGTGATGCTTGGCGGTGAAAACAGGCGGAGTATGGCAAATGCGATGGACGCAAGAAAGTGGCCTTGCAATCACCATGGCGGCAAAAGGCAAAGACGGTCAGGTTTCGGCGTGGGTCCAGCCATCAATCGCAGCGACCGCCTCTTCGGCGGTTTCGACAAACTGGAACAGGTCCAGATCCGCCGCAGAGATGGTGCCTGCGTCAGCCAACATCTGCCAGTTGATCAGCTTTTCCCAAAAGTCCCGCCCGAACAAAAGGAAGGGAATTCGCCGCATCCGCCCGGTCTGGATCAAGGTCAGGGTTTCAAACATCTCGTCCAGCGTGCCGAAACCACCGGGAAAGATGCAGATGGCGCGGGCGCGCATCAGGAAATGCATCTTGCGGATCGCGAAATAGTGAAAGTTGAACGACAGATCCGGCGTCACATACTGGTTCGGGG
>CAMFLG010000397.1 GCA_945957495.1 uncultured Pseudorhodobacter sp.
AAATTTGCCTTCACATTGGCGCAAATACTCTCGGGGGAAGCCCCGCAGGGGCGCGGGGGCAGACAGCCCCCGACTTCCCTTCCTCAGACGGCGTAGCGCGAATAGCCCAGATCGCCGGTCTCAATAGCCGCCGCCCGCCCGCCGATCAGATCGGCCAGAACCCGGCCCGACCCTGCCGCCATCGTCCAGCCCAGCGTGCCATGCCCGGTGTTCAGATACAGGTTGGCGATCTTGGTTTTGCCCAGAATCGGCGTGCCGTCCGGCGTCATCGGGCGCAACCCGCACCAGAAGCTTGCCTGCGACTGGTCGCCCGCGCCGCCGAACAGATCCTCGACCGAATGCTGCAGGGTGCCGCGCCGCTTGGCGTGCAGCGTCATGTCAAAGCCCGCAATCTCGGCCATGCCGCCGACGCGGATACGGTCGCCCAGCCGGGTGATGGCGATTTTATGGGTTTCGTCCATCACCGTCGAAACCGGCGCGCGGCTTTCGTCCACAATCGGCACGGTGATCGAATAGCCCTTCACCGGGTAGATCGGCAGTTTCAGCCCCAGCGGTTTCACCAACTGGGGCGAGAAGCTGCCCAAGGCCACCACAAAGGCATCCGCCGTCAGCCGCCCCATCGAGGTCGCCACCGCCGCGATCTTGCCGCCCGCCGCCTCTAGCCCGTTGATCGACACGCCGTAATGGAAGGTCACGCCCGCCGCCTTGGCCATCGCCTCCAGCGCATTGGTGAATTTGAAACAGTCGCCCGTCTCATCCCCTGGCAGGCGCAGCCCGCCCACGATCTTGTCGCGCGCCGCCGCCAGACCCGGCTCTGCCGCAACGCAGCCTTCGCGGTCCAGCACCTCGAACGCCACGCCATCCTCGGCCAGAACCTTGATGTCCTTGGCCGCACCATCCACCTGCTTTTGCGTGCGGAACAGTTGCAGCGTGCCCTGCGTGCGCTCGTCGTAAGTGATCCCGGTGTCGGCGCGCAGTTGCATCAGGCAATCGCGGCTGTATTCGGCCAGCCGCACCATGCGGCTTTTGTTGCGCCCATAGGCTTTGGTGGTGCAGTTGCTCAGCATCCGCAGCACCCAGTCCACCTTGGCCGGATCGGGCATCGGCTGAATGATCAAGGGCGCATGGCGCATGAACAGCCACTTCATCGCCTTCATTGGAATGCCGGGCGCCGCCCAGGGCGAGGCATAGCCGGGGCTGATTTCGCCCGCGTTGCCAAAGCTGGTTTCCAGCGCTGGGCCAGCCTGCCGGTCAATCACCGTCACCTCATGGCCGTCCTGTGCCAGATACCAGGCCGAGGTCACACCGATAACGCCTGCGCCGAGAATGACGATCTTCATTTGCAATTCCAGATTGTAGCGGGTTTCTTGTTGCGGTGCAGCATAAGCTTTGTTTCCGAAATATCTTGGGTATTTTAACGCGGATTTGGCCGCAAAATCGAAGAAATCTGCGTATTTAAGGTCATATACCGCACAATTCACCACTGATTTCCGCAATCCTGACAGGAAAAAATTCCACTCACACTTCATTCCCCACCGGGCCACCTGCCGACTATGCGCGCCCGCGCTGCACCTGCGAAGGGAAATCGCGCGGCGTTCTGCCCGATTTCTGGCCGCTGCGTAAAAACCCGGCAGGGCCGCATTTTTCTTGATCGGTGGGTCAACAACAGTTGTTGACTCAATCCCCTGTTCGGGGAGTAATCTCGCCGCATGGAAGGGTCGGCAGGCCCGTCATCGCGCTGTTACAATTGCTCTGTCACGTTTCTGTTGCCTCTGCCTGCTAGCCCGCCGTCGTCAAAGGGCGCACAAGATAAGCGTCTGCTGCCATCCGCCAAAGGCGGATCAACACTAGGGAGACTTAAGTGAAAAAAGACACTGCATTGAACCGCCGCAGCTTTCTGAAAACTTCGGCTGTTGGCGTGGGCGCTCTGGCTGCCCCTGCGATCATTTCTTCCAAGGCGCTGGCCTCTTCGGGCGAGCTGAATTTCATGGGTTGGGCTGGCTATCCGGCCTTTACCGAAACCGTGTTCCCGGCATTCGAGGCTGCCACCGGCATCAAGGTGAACTTCACCGAACAGCCCGATCAGGACACCCAGTTCGCGCAAGCCAAGGTCGCGATCGAGGCGGGCGGCATCGACATGGCCGAACCCACGATCGACCGTTGGGGCGGCTGGAACTCGAACGGCCTGCTGCAGCCGTTCGATCCGGCCAAGCTTGCGATGGACAACTACCTGCCGGGTCTGGCCGATGGCGCCGCGGCCAAGCGGTCGCAAGACGCATCCGGCGCGCTGTTCTATGTGCCGTCGAACTGGGGCACCGAGGCGCTGGTTTACAACAAGGACGCCGCCAAGCTGAGTACCCCGCCGTCGCTGGGCGATCTGTTCAGCCCCGACAACCAGGTTGTGGTGCGTCCGCACTCGGCTCTGGCTGCGATGGGCCGCTGGCTGGACGCCACCGGCAAACTGCCGCGCCCGTGGATGGATGGCTACACCGACATGGAAGCCATGGTGCAACTGTGGGATATCGCGCTGGCAGAGGCCGTCAAGGCCAAGGGCAACGTGGTGCAGTTCTGGTCGGGTGAAAACGAAGCCAACGCCGGTTTCGTGGCCAACGGCGCGACCGTGGGCCAGTGCTGGGATTCGACCGGCTACAACCTGCGCAACGACGGCTACGGCTATGTTCCGCCGGTGGAAGGTGCCTTCGCATGGCATCAGGGCTTCGTCGTTATGAAGAACGCCGTCAACGTCGATCAGGCGCACGAACTGGCCAAGTGGGTCTCTGGCCCCGAGGGCGCTGCGGCCTGGGCCTCGGCCTTCTCGGCCAACCCGGTTGGCAAAGGCGGCATCGACCTGATGAACCCCGATGTCGCAGCCTTCTACAACGCGGCTTTCAACGACGAATCGCTGGCGAAACTGTGGTGGTGGCCGGATCAATCGGCAGAGTTCATCGCCAAGCGCGGCGAATATGCTGACAAGTACAAAGCATCCTGATCAGGACTGTTTTGCAGGCACGCCGGGACCAATTGGCCCCGGCGTGTCTTTTTGTGGGCACAGGCGTCTCTTTCGCCAAGGCGCTATCGCGGCAAGCACCGCATAGCCATTGCAACGGCAAAACGGCCCCCATAGGCTGCGAAAAAAAGCTTACTACAAATCAACAAGACCACGGGGAAGGAAGCGTCCATGAGTGCCGGGATTGATCTCGATAATGTTTGCTGTGATTTCGGTAGTTTCCGGGCGGTTGACCATGTGAATGTCAGCATCAAGCCGGGTGAGTTCTTTTCCTTTCTTGGGCCGTCAGGTTGCGGCAAGACCACCATTCTGCGGATGATTTCCGGCTTCACCGATCCGACCGAAGGGATGATCCGCATCGGCGGCAAGAACGTGAAGGGCCAACGCCCGAATCAGCGCCCCACCGCGCTGATCTTCCAGAACCTCGCGCTGTTTCCGCTGATGCCAATCTGGGAAAACATCGCCTTCGGGTTGGAAGTCCGCGGCGTCGATAAGGCCACCCGCCGCAAACGCGCCGAGGAATTGCTGGCGCTGGTCGATCTGCACGATTCGGCCGACAAGATGGTCAGCCAACTGTCGGGCGGCCAGAAACAGCGCGTCGCCATCGCCCGCGCGCTGGCCGTGGAACCCGCCGTCATGCTGCTGGACGAACC
>CAMFLG010000398.1 GCA_945957495.1 uncultured Pseudorhodobacter sp.
AGTTTGGACGGCCCGCGCGGCAACTGGTGGTTGCGGCAGATGTTCAGCCCGGCCTTGGGCGGGGACGGGGTGCCGGTGATCTCAGCTGCGGCGATGCGGGCACGGCTGGCGCGGGCGGTGGCGGGCGAAGATCCGGGGCGTCCCTTGTCGGATGACGCGCTGGCCGCGACGCTGCAGCGGGAAACCGGGATTACCCTTGCGCGGCGCACTGTGGCGAAGTACCGCGAGTTGCAGTCCATTCCCCCCGCGCACCGGCGCAAACGGCTGAAAACCTTGCCGAAGCTGCCGCGTTCGGACCGAATAGGTCGCGTGCAGGGCTGACTTCGCCCGGATTGGCGGCTATGGCGGGGACCGAACAGGACAGGACGCGCAGCACATGGCCTATTTTCTTGGTGTCGATACCGGGGGCACCTATACCGATGCAGTGATCGTGGACGAGGCGGCAGACCTTGTGATTGGAAAGGCGAAATCGCTGACCACCCGCGCCGATCTGGCGCTGGGTATCGGGCGGGCGGTGGATGCGGCGCTGCTGCAATCGGGCGTGGCGGCAAAAGATGTGGCGCTGGTGTCGCTGTCGACCACTTTGGCCACCAATGCGCTGGTGGAAGGACAGGGCGGGCGCGTGGCGCTGATCTTCGTCGGCTTTGACGACGACGATCTGGAACGCGGCGGGCTGACCGAGGCGCTGAAGGGCGATCCGGTGGTGAAACTGGCAGGCGGGCACAGCCATGCCGGCACCGAAATCGCGCCGCTGGATCTGGCCGCGCTGGAGGCGCAGGTGGCCGAGCTTGGCCCACAGGTGATGGGCTTTGCCGTCGCCGCCCGCTTTGCCACCCGCAACCCTGCGCATGAGGTCGCCATCCGCGATCTGATCCGCCGGGTGACGGGGCGGCCCGTCACTTGCAGCCACGAATTGTCGGCCAAGTTGAACGGGCCGAAACGCGCGCTGACGGCGGTGTTGAATGCGCGGCTGATCGGGATGATCGACCGGCTGGTTGCGGCATGTGAGCGGCATCTGGCCGAGATTGGCATTTCGGCGCCCCTGATGGTGGTGCGCGGCGACGGGGCGCTGATTTCGGCGGCAATGGTGCGCGAACGCCCGATCGAAACCATTCTATCCGGTCCTGCGGCCTCGATCGTGGGCGCGCGCTGGCTGACGGGCGCGCAGGATGCGCTGGTGTCTGATATTGGCGGCACCACCACGGATGTCGCCCTGCTGCGCGGTGGCCTGCCAGAGATTGACCCCGAAGGCGCGCGGGTGGGCGGCTTTCGCACCATGGTCGAGGCGGTGGCGATGCGTACCACCGGCTTGGGCGGCGACAGCGAGGTGCGCCTGTTGACCGAGGGTCTGACGGGCGGGTTGCGGCTGGGTCCGCGTCGGTTGATCCCGGTGTCGCTGCTGGCGTCGGAACATCGCGCGATGGTGCATGCTGCGCTGGACCGGGCGCTGTCCACCGAAACCTCGGGTGAGTTTGACGGTCGCTTTGTGGTGCCAATGGGCGGGCAGACCGGCGGGCTGACCCCGCGCGAGGCGACGGTTCTGGCGCGGGTGACGCAACCGATGCCGCTGTCGCAGGCTTTCGCCTCACGCCTTGAGGTGGCCGCGATGGAGCGTCTGGTGGCGCGCGGGCTTGTGATGATTTCCGGGGTAACGCCATCGGATGCCAGCCATGTGCTGGGCCGGTTGGACGCCTGGGATGCGGAGGCTGCCGAAAAGGCGGTGCGGCTTTTGGGGCGGCGGCGCAATGGCGCGGGCGAGCGGTTTTCCACGGATGCCGCGGGGCTTGCGCAGGCGATCATCGACCAGTTGACCGCACAGACGGTGGATTGCCTGCTGGAGGCGGCATTTGACGAGGATGACGCCTTTGCCGGGCAGGATACCGACGCGCTGGCGCGGCATGTTCTGACCCGCGCGGCACTGGCGCAGCATCGCGGGGTGATCCAGCTTTCGGCAAAACTTGGCGTGCCGGTGATCGGGTTGGGCGCCTCTGCTCCGTCTTATTACGGCGCGGTGGGGGATGTGCTGGGCTGCGAGATGATCCTGCCAGAGCATGCTGGGGTCGCCAATGCCATCGGTGCGGTGGTAGGCCAGATCAGCCAGCGCGCGCAGGCCCTGCTGACCAGCCCGGGCGAGGGGCGCTTTACCGCGCATCTGCCGGATGGCTTGCATTTCTATAACAACCGCGATGCGGCGCTGGCGGCGCTTGAGGATGCGCTGATCGCCGAGGCCAGCCGCCGCGCCCGTGCGGCCGGGGCCGAGGATCTGCGCGTCACCACCACCCGCGATATCCGTGAGGCAGAGGTTGAAGGCCGCCCGATGTTCATCGAGGCCACCATCACCGCCACCGCCTCTGGCCGCCCGCGCGTGGCGCATGGCTGAAACGGGCGGGGCGCGGCAAACTCTTTGCCGATTTCCCCTTGACGCCCTCGGCCACCTGCAATACCCACCGCGCCAGTGGCTAGGTAGCTCAGCTGGTTAGAGCACATGACTCATAATCATGGGGTCGGGGGTTCGAGTCCCCCCCTCGCCACCAACTTTCCGCAGATCAGGGATTTTTCGCTTGGGTGCCAAAGGGCCTTGGGCCAACTTGGCTTTGCGGACCGGTCTGCTGCCGTCTCGACATCTGCCGCCGCGTTGGGGCATACTGCGCCATGCCCTGCCTTTGCCGCGATTGCCTGACCTGTTTTGACACCGGCGCGCGCTGCCCGCAGTGCCGCAGTCCGCGCGTGATTGCCCATGCGGAACTTAACAGCCTTGCCATCGCCCATATGGATTGCGACGCCTTCTATGCCTCAGTTGAAAAGCGCGACAATCCCGATTTGCGCGATCAGCCGGTGATTGTGGGCGGCGGGACGCGCGGCGTGGTTTCGACGGCCTGCTATCTGGCCCGCATTCATGGTGTGCGCTCCGCTATGCCGATGTTTCAGGCGCTGAAGCTTTGCCCGCAGGCCGTGGTCGTCAAGCCGCGCATGGCGGTTTACGTTGAGGCATCGCGGGCGATCCGGGCGATGATGGAACAACTGACGCCCTCTATCGAGCCTCTGTCGCTTGATGAGGCTTTTCTGGACCTTTCCGGCACCGAACGCCTGCATGGCGCACCCCCGGCGGTGCTGCTGGCGCGCCTGTTGCGGGATATGGAGCGCGAGTTGGGGCTGACGGGTTCGGTGGGGTTGTCACATAACAAATTCCTCGCCAAGATCGCCTCTGATCTGGACAAGCCGCGGGGGTTTTCAATCATCGGCCGTGCCGAGACCGAGGCGTTCCTGCGGCCAAAGCCCGTGCGCATCATCTGGGGGGTGGGGACGGCGGCGCAGGCGGCGCTGGACTTCGCAGGCATCCGCACCATCGCCGATCTGCTGCGCTGGGATCGCGCCGATCTGACTGCGCGGTTCGGATCGATGGGGGATCGGCTGTGGCATCTGGCCCGGGGGCAGGACACCCGCCGCGTCAACCGGGATGAGCGGCTGAAGTCGATTTCCAAGGAAACGACGTTCTTTGAGGATACGTCGGACGGCGATTTGCTGGATGGCTACCTGTGGCGGCTGTCGGAACAGGTGGCGGATCGGGCCAAGGCCAAGGGTCTGGCGGGCCGGACTGTCACGCTCAAGCTCAAGCGCGGCGATTTTCAACTGATCAGCCGCCGC
>CAMFLG010000399.1 GCA_945957495.1 uncultured Pseudorhodobacter sp.
CAACTGGACCTTCGGGCAGGCTGTGATTATTGCAGGCTCGGTCAGCAATGAAGAGGCCAAAAGTCTGTACCCCGACGGATGGGCCGCGCCTAAACCCTATCTGCGCTTCGTGGCGCAACCCGGCATGACAAAAGGAGAGATCGCATGAAACCCCGTATCCTGATTCTCGGCGCCGGTTTCGGCGGGCTGGAGCTGTCGACCTCGCTGTCCGAGGCACTGGGCGACGGCATAGACATCACCCTGATCGACAAGTCCGACGGCTTTGTCTTTGGGTATTCGAAACTGGACATGCTGTTTGGCCGCCAATCCGAGACGATGATCCGCAACCCCTATGCCGCCTTTGCCAAGCCCGGCGTGCGCCTGTTGCGCGAGACCATCACGGCCATCGACGCCGAGGCCAAGCGAGTGACGACCGACAAGGGCGTGCATGACGCCGAAATCCTGATCATCGCCCTTGGCGCGGATTACGATGTCAGCTCCACCCCCGGTGTCGTGCTGGGCGTGAACGAGTTCTATTCCGTTCCCGGCGCCGCGCATCTGTCCAAGGTCCTGCCCGGGTTTCAGGGCGGCGATGTGGTGGTCGGTGTCTGCGGCGCCCCTTACAAATGCCCGCCCGCCCCGTCCGAATGCGCCTTGATGATGTATGACTACATGAAGTCCCGCGGTCTTGAAGGGGTCACGCGGATTACCCTCGTCAACCCCTTGCCTTCCCCTGTTCCGCCCTCTCCCGACATGTCGAAGGCAATCCTTGGCGCCTTTGACGAGCGCGGTATCACCTTTATACCCAGCACCCGCGTAGCAGCGGTCGAGGGCAAGACGGTGGTACTGGACAATGGCACCACCCTGCCGTGCGATCTGTTCATGGGCGTGCCCAAGAACCGTGCGGCGGATGTGGTCCTGGCCGCGGGCCTGACCGAAGGCGGCTGGGTTCCGGTGGATCCTTTCACGCTGCTGACCAAGTTTCCCGGCGTCTATGCCGTGGGTGATCTGGCCAATACCGGGGTGCCGAAGGCTGGAGTCTATGCCGAAGGCGCCGCCCGTACCGTGGCCGCCAACATCATCTCGCGGTTGCGGAACGAGGCCGAGACGGCGCGCAACCCTGGTGCGGGCTCGTGCTATATCGAACTCGGTGCGAACCGGATCGCCCGGGTTGATGTGGATTTCCTGTCAGGTCCAAAGCCCTTCGGCACCTTCCATGGCGCGTCCGAAGCCCTGCGCGTCGATAAAGAACATTTCGGCTCCAGCCGCCGCGCCCGGTGGTTCGGAGCATAAGGTTCCGGCACCTATCCCTTGAAACGGCGCCCTCCGCACTCAAACTGTGTCTACGGAGGGCTCAATTCTGCCATGCGCCGTCAGTTTTGCCCCAAGTCCAAAAGATGCTACCGTTCGCGTCTTACTAGTTCAGGGCTGCACGACACCGCGCCGGTAAGCGATTAGGCCTGAGCTTTCAACGCCCGGCGCAGGCGCAGCGTGGCGGTTCTCCCAAGGGGCAACGGGTCCGCTAGGCCGTCGAGTGTGAGGAACGAGATGTCGCGGCTTGGCGCATCAAGTTTGCGGATGCGATCAAGATTCACGATCATGGAGCGGCTGATGCGGTGGAAAACCCCGGCCGGCAGCAGCGATTCGAAATGGGTAAGCGTGCGCAGGATCAGAAGCGCGGGCTGGTTCACAAGATGGACGCGGGTGAAATCGCCCTCTGCGGAAAGTAGGATGATCGTGACGGCATCGGCGTACAGGCTGCGGTTGGGCAGGCGCAGTTCGACCACCGGGGCTATACTTTGGGGGGCAGGGGCGCGGCGCAGCCGCTTGAGGCTTTCTTCCAGCCGGTCGGCCATCACGGGTTTCAGCAGGTAATCCGCCGCCTCTACCGCGAAGGCGGCAACGGCGTGTTGCGGAGTTCCTGTGACGAAGATGATTTTCGGTCGCGGCAACAGGCGTGCAAGCAGATCAAAACCGTTCCGCGCGCCCAGATCCACATCCAGAAAAACCACGTCGGGCCGTTCGGACTGGATGAGCTGAAGCGCGGTTTCAAGACTTTCGGCGGTGCCCACCACGACAACGTCGGATTGCGCCGACAGCAGCCGTTGCATGGCGCGGATCGCAAGAGGCTCGTCATCTACAACGACCACCCTTAGCACGGATCACCTGTCAGGGTCAGTTCTGCGATGACACAGTTCGGCTGTTCGGTCAGGGCAAAACGGTGCCGGTTTGGGTAGTGCAATGCCAGCCTGCGGGTCAGGTTGATAAGACCAATGCCGCCGCCGGGGTTGCGGGTGCCGAGGGTGCCGGTGTTGGTCACCGCTATGTGCAGGCTGTCGCCGAGAACTGCTGCGGAAAGGGTGATGTCCAGCCGAGTAGAGCGGTCGCCGTGTTTGACGGCGTTTTCCACAAGGGGCTGCAGCAGAAAGCCGGGGATGGGGCGACCGTCTGCCTCTGGCGATGCATTGACCTGCATCTGCAGCCGAGGGCCAAAACGTGCTTTCTGCACTGCCAAATAGGCAGACAGCGAGTCGCGTTCGGCGCCAAAAGAAACGACGGTGGCTTCGTTCGCCGCAAGGGAGTGGTGCAGAAAAAAGGTCAGGTTGTGCAACATGGCTGCGGCTGCGGCCGGGTCATCGTGCAGTTCTTCGCCGATTCCGTTCAGGGCATTCAGCAGGAAATGCGGGTCGAGTTGCTGGCGCAGGCGACGCAACTCGCTGCGCAAGGCCTCGTCCCGGGCCTGGGCGGCACGCTGACGTTCATTCCGGCGGGCGAGTTCGGCATCGACCCAGAAATAAGCAAAGCTCCAGCAGGCGAAGATCGTGCCATAATAGAACAGGGGTACAAGGATTTCTTGCCCAGAAGACACATAGGGCAGCACCAGACCGAAAGGCTTGCGCAAGATGGCAGCCGCCAGGACGCAAAGTGCCGCCGCCCCAAGGCTAAGCATGACAATCGCGCTAAGCGCCGCCGCATCCACCCGCCCCGCATGGCCGAGCAGGCGGTAGGTGGACCCCAGACCTGCGATCAACAGCAGCAAAAGCGGCGCCATAGCCAGCATCATGCCGAGGGCGATGCCCGGGTCATGAAACAACATGATGCGAACCAGAAAATCGAGCAGGGTAAACATGCTGCTGCCGATAATCTGCATCTGCCAGGGCACAGACAGTCCGCGCCACCACGTCAGCGCAGGGCCGACCAAGGGCGAAGAGGTGGCCTTTTGCATCGCTGTTCCTGCCCGCTTCTTACCCAAAACCACATGTTCTGCGCCCAGCGCACCCTACCGACAGTTGCGCACCTGATGCAACCGGCGCCCGGGCAGACCGGCGAAGCTCTGCCGGGTTCACCGAGTTTTCGTCCCGTTTCATCGACTATCTGACCCGGGGGCATGGAGCGGGCGGGCCACCGCATGCTGAGTAAAAGCCTTATGCAACGGAGGAGACTGTCATGGCCAGCAGCGCGAATACCGGAAAAGTTTATGCCGTTGATACGGCTGGGGCGGATATCGTGGGATTTGACCCGGCGCACGACAAGTTGGATCTGGGCGGGGTGTCGGTTCACAACTTCATCGTCGTGGATACACCAACAGGTGTAGGCTTTATGAACCCTTGGACGGGTGACACGATCATCGTGAAAGGCGTGTCGCTGGGTCAGTTGACGGT
>CAMFLG010000400.1 GCA_945957495.1 uncultured Pseudorhodobacter sp.
GGGTGTTGCAGCGCAACTGGAAGATCTGCGTCGGCGTCGGGGTGGGATTTCTGTTCGTGGTCAATCAGGGCTACTGGAAGGAAACCACCGAAAGCCTGACGCTGATCCTGTCGTCCTGCGCGGTGTGCATGGCCATCGGCGTGCCGGTTGGCATCGCCTGCGCGCATAACCGCAGGCTGAACGCGGCGCTGTCGCCGGTGATGGACCTGATGCAGACGCTGCCGACCTTCGTTTACCTGATCCCCGCCATCATCTTTTTCGGCATCGGCATGGTGCCCGGGCTGATCGCCACGGTGATCTTTGTGCTGCCCGCGCCGATCCGGCTGACGGAACTTGGCGTCGCCTCCACCCCCACCGCGCTGTTGGAGGCCGCGACCGCCTTCGGCGCCACCCCGCGCCAGCGGTTGTGGAAAGTGGAACTGCCTTGGGCCTTGCCGCAGATCATGGTCGGGCTGAACCAGACCATCATGCTGTCGCTGTCGATGGTCGTCATCGCCTCGATGGTGGGCGCCAACGGGTTGGGCGTGCCGGTGATGCGGGCCCTGGCCTCGGTCAACGCCGCCAAGGGGTTTGAATCCGGTTTCGTGATTGTCGTCGTTGCCATTGCGCTGCGCGCAACCTTCCAGCGCGAGGTGAAATGATGACCAACGCCGTTGAATTCGACCGTGTTTCCATCGTCTTTGGCGATCATCCCGAACGCGCCCTGCCGCTGATGGATCAAGGCATGAGCCGGGGCGACATTCAGGCACAGACCGGGCAGATCCTGGGGGTGCATGACTGTTCACTGACCGTGGCCGAAGGCGAAATCCTTGTGCTGATGGGGCTGTCCGGGTCGGGCAAATCCACCCTGCTGCGCGGGGTGAACGCGCTGAACCCCGTCGTGCGCGGCGAGGTGCGGGTGCATGACGGCGACAAGATGGTGTCCGTCACCAATGCGGGCAAGGATACCCTGCGCCACCTGCGGCTTTCGCGCGTGGCCATGGTGTTTCAGCAATTCGGCCTGCTGCCCTGGCGCACCGTGCGCGAAAACGTCGGCCTGGGTCTGGAACTGGCCGGCATGGCACCCGAGGCGCGCAAGCCCAAGGTGGATGCCGAGCTGGCCCTGGTGAACCTGACGCAATGGGCAGACCGCAAGGTGGGCGATCTGTCAGGCGGCATGCAACAGCGCGTGGGTCTGGCCCGCGCCTTTGTCACCGATGCGCCGATCCTACTGATGGACGAGCCGTTTTCGGCGCTGGACCCGCTGATCCGCGCCCGTCTGCAAGACGAACTTTTGGACCTGCAGGCAAAGCTGAAACGCACCATCATTTTCGTCAGCCACGATCTGGACGAGGCGTTCAAGCTGGGCAACCGCATCGCCCTGATGGAAGGCGGCCGCATCGTGCAGATCGGCACCGCGCGCGAGATCATCGCCAACCCGTCCTCGGACTATGTCGCTGATTTCGTGGCACATATGAACCCGTTGGGCGTGCTGACCGCACGCGACGTGATGGAACAGGGCGAAAGCAACGGTGCCGGGGTTGATTGCGAAACGGCCGTGAAGGCGGTGATGGAGCGGCTGGCCCGGGGCGAGGCGGAACTGACCGTCACCGAACGCGGCGCCAAGATCGGGGTGATCCGCGCAGCCGGGCTGATGGCGAAACTGATCAACCCGCGCGGGTCTGTCTAAGGTAAGGTGGGCAATATTGCCCACCCTACGAAACAGGCTCAGGGCCGGACGTAGCGCAGCGTGTTGCCGCGCCCGACATAAGACAGCTCCATCCGGTCCGGCGTCAGACCCACCACCGCATAGCAGGGCAAATCCTCCAGATCGCCGCCCATCTGCTGCGTGAAGAACACCGGGCCGATCTTTTCGCCGCCCGGGCAGGCATCTGCAAAGGTCACAACCGAAACCGCCGTCACCTCGCCCGCGTAGATCTCTTGCTGTTCCGATCCGGTGACGCTGAGCCTTGCGTCGGGATCCTCGGTTGACACCCATTCGCCCTGCATCGCATCGCGCAGCGTGGCATAGGGGTCGGGCTGATCCGGCTCTACCTTGGACACCATCGCCTCAACCGTGATGTCGCCGAAATTCAGGCTGTCACCCGTCACGATCACCGGCGCGTTCACCGGCAGGGCCGCCATCGCATCCAGCGCCGCCGCGTTGCTGCCCGCGCCGCGCGATACCACCCAGCGCACGCCTTCGGCGTAAAAGGTACAGCCGTCCAACTCTTCACTCGCCCCGCAGCCCTGCATCAGCGCATTCACCGTGAACGGCTCGCCATGGCTGCCCGGCGCAAAGCTTGCCGTCGCCGCCGCCTCCAAATCCGCCCCCGCATCCTCGGGATGATCCACCACACCAATCATCGGCGCCTCAACATCGGCCTTGATCACCGGCGCCATGCTGTCGCGCAGTTTCAGGGTGAAACTGGCCGAAGTCATGCCGGTATCAATATCGGCAAAGGGCCGCTGCGTGCTGCCTTCGGCGCAGTCACCATCGGCGGGCGACAGAGTAAAGGATTGCGATTGCACGCAAAACGCATAGCCTTCGCCTGCGAAATCCGCCTGATCCGACAGGGTATAATAGTAGTGCCGCTGCGTCAGATCGCCCGCCACCACCACCTTGCAAGCGCCCGGATCCACCGTCCACCAGCCTTCGGACTGCCAGCCCGCGCCCTCGGGATAGGCTACGGCCAGCGTGCGCGGCGCAGAGGCGTCGTTGCACACCGTCAATTCCGCCTTCGCCGCCCCCGCCGTCAGGATCAGCGCCACCAGAAAACTTCCCCTCAGCATCCGTCCCTCTTCCCGTTCTGGTCAGCGCCTGACCGCCCTACTCTGCCGTCGCTGCCGCCTTTTTGGTGGCAGGTTTTGCCGTCTTTGCCGGCGCCTTTTTGACGGCAGCCTTGGCGGTTGCCGCCTTGGCCGGTGCTTTCTTGGCCGCCGCAGGTTTCGCCGCCGCCTTCTTGGGTGCGGCCTTCTTCGCCGGGGCCTTCTTGGCCGACTTCCCTGCCTTTTCCGCGATCAGCGCCAGCGCCTCTTCCAGCGTCACCGCCTCTGGCGTCATCTCTTTCGGCAGGGTGGCGTTGACCTTGGCCCATTTCACATAAGGACCGTATTTGCCCGGCATCACCTGAATTGGACCGCCATCGGGATGCTCGCCCAGATCGCGCAGCGGCTCCACCGGGGCCGCAGCCCCCCGCCGCCCGGCGAGTTTCTGCGCCAGAACCTCGACCGCGCGATTCATGCCGATGGTAAACACCTCTTCCACATCGGGAATATTGGCATAGACCGAACCGTGTTTCACATAGGGGCCAAAGCGGCCAATCGCCGCCTCGACCATGGCGCCATCCTCGGGGTGCGGCCCGATCTGGCGTGGCAGGGACAGCAGTTCAATCGCCCGCTCCAGCGTCAGCGTGTCGGGCGCCCAGCCTTTCGGCAGGCTGGCGCGCGGCGGTTTCGGCACCTCTTCGCTGGCCTCGCCCTTTTGCACATAGGGGCCAAAACGACCCGAGCGCAGGCTGATCTCGACCCCGTCAGTGTCAACGCCCAGAATGCGGCCATCAACGCCGCCGCCCTCGTCCCCGCCGGAAATCGGGCGGGTATAGCGGCATTCAGGGTAGTTGTCGCAGCCGATGAAGGCCTGTCTCTTATACACA
>CAMFLG010000401.1 GCA_945957495.1 uncultured Pseudorhodobacter sp.
TCTACGTCTCGTGGGCTCGGAGATGTGTATAAGAGACAGGCGTAGGGGCGCACAGCCATGCCTTCGGCCAGTATGCGGGCCATGTCATCGTCGGCGGCGCGGGCGTGGATGATCAGCGGCAGGCCGGTTTCCTGTGCGGCCTCGATATGGATACGCAACGAGGTCTGCTGGATGGCCGCACTTTCGGCGGTGTAGTGGTAGTCGAGGCCGGTTTCGCCGATGCCGACGAATTTCGGGTGCCGGGCCAGCGCCACCAGCGTTTCCACCGTGACGAGGGGCTGTTCATGCGCGCTCATCGGGTGGATGCCTGCGGCGTAATAGACGCCGGGGTAGGTTTCGGCGATGGCGCGCACAGTGGATTCGTTCGCCAGTTTGGTGCAGATCGTGACCATGCGGGTGACGCCTGCGGCATGGGCGCGGGCGATGATCTGCGGCAGTTCGCCCTGAAAGTCGGGGAAATCAAGGTGGCAATGGCTGTCAACGATTTCGAACGCCATCGGGGGCCTACCTTTGGGCGAGCAGTCCCGCCGTCGTGTTGATTTGCAGCACCATATCCATGAGAAGGGCGGCAGGGTCAAGGTTCACCGCCTTGCCTTTGCGCGCCCGCAGGCCAAGATGTTGCGCAAGATCGGCCCATTCGCGCGCATGGGCGGGGGTGGGCGCGAGCCGCGCGATCAGATCGGATTCGCCCTTTGCGGCGGCGGGCGGCAGATGCCCAAGGGTTCCGGCGCGGGCAAGCCGGGCCAGAAACAGGTCGATCAGGGTGACGATCAGTTCAAACTGCGCCTCGGCGCCGCGCCCGGCGCCTGCCTCGGCCAGGGCCAGCGCGCGGGGGCGATCCAGATTGGGCAGGGTTTCCATCAGCCGGATCAGGGATTGATAGAGTTTCAGCCCGTCGAGATTGGTCATGCGGAACGCCTCGCCCACCGAGCCGCCGGCGAGTTCGGCGAGGGCGGTGCGATCCTCTGGCTCCACCGCGCCGCCTGCCTGAGTCAGGGCATCGGAGAGGGCGCCGGGCGGCAGGGGCGCCACGCGCAATTCGCGCACGCGGCTGCGGATGGTGGGCAAGAGGCGCGCGGGCTGGTGCGAGATCATCAAGAGGGTGACGCGGGCGGGGGGTTCTTCGAGCAGTTTCAGCAGGGCGTTGGCGGCGGAGGGGTTCATTTCGTCAATCGAGTCGATGATGGCGACGCGGCGGCCGCCATCGGCGGCGGACAGCGCGAAGAAGGATTTCATCTTGCGCACTTCGTCCACGGTGATGTCCTGCTTCAGCCGCGCGGCCTTTTCGTCATAGGGGCGGCGCAGCAAGAACAGGCGCGATTCCGACAGGGCGGCGATGCGGTGGGCAACGGGGTGGCTTTCGGGGACATCCAGCGATGTGGGCGGCGGGGCGGCAAACATGCCGCCGTCATTATCGGGGGTGGCCAGCAGAAAGCGGGCGATTTTCCACGCCAGCGTCGCCTTGCCCACGCCGCGTGGGCCGGTGATCAGCCAGCCGTGGTGCAGGCGGGTGCCGGTGAAGGCGTGCAGGAAGGTATCCTCTGCCTGCGCCTGACCGATCAGGTTCAGGGTGTGGCGCGGGTGCGGCGCGCCTTCGACGCGATCGGGTTCGGGGGCGTCATCGCTCATCTGGTGCTCAGATGGATCATCACGGCGGTCATCACATCGAAGGCCACTTCATTGGCCGGGCGGGCGCCGTCGATCACGCGAAAGCGTTTGGGATGGGCAACGGCCAGGGCCAGAAACCCGGTGCGGGCCTTTTCCTGCACGGCAAGGCCCATATCCTCGAACCGCATTTCGGTTCCGGCGCGGGCGGTGGCGCGGGCAAGGCCAAGGGCGGGGTCAATGTCGATCAGAAGCGTCAGGTCGGGTTCGGTGCCGATCATCAGATCGTGCAGGCGATCGACGGTCTGGCGCAGTTCGCCTCGGGTCAGGCCCTGATAGATGCGGCTGCTGTCGGCAAAACGGTCGGTGATGACGATCTCGCCACGGGCAAGGCCGGGGCGGATGGTTTTTTCCAGATGGTCGCGGCGGGCGGCGGTGAAGAGAAGAAGTTCGGTTTCGGTGGACCAACGATCCGCCTCGCCTTCCAGCACCAGACGGCGGATTTCCTCGGCCCCCTTGCTGCCACCGGGTTCGCGGGTGAGGCAGACGTTGTGGCCGAGGCCACGCAGGGTTTCGGCCAAGGTGCGGGCCTGGGTGGATTTACCCGATCCGTCGATGCCTTCGAAGGAGAGGAAGGTTGCGGCCATCTTAGCTGGCCGGGGCGTCTGGGGCCATGTATTTTGCCCGCAGAACGTCTGCGGCGGTCAACAGGCGGGTGACAAAGCCGCCCTTGGCAACGTCGGTTTCGGCAACAAGTGGCTCTTGATGATCCGGCAGGCCGGGCACCGAGATGACCAGTTGGGCCACTTCCGCCCCCTTGGCGATGGGCGCGCTGATCGGGCCGGTGTAAACCACCTGCGCGCTGAGGCCATCATGGGCGAGGGCGGGCACCAGCAGGCGGATGTCTTCGGCCGGGACCAGCCCGACGGTGGCGGCGTCACCCATGAACACGTTGGCGGTGGCGACCTGAACGCCTGCCTTGGCCACGGTTTTCAGCGCGAATTCGCGAAAGGCCCAGGTGGCGATGCGTTCGGCCTCTTCGGCGCGTTCCTTGGCCGAGGCCATGCCGGAGATCGCAAAGACGATGCGGCGTTCGCCCTGTTTGACCGAGCCAACCATGCCAAAGCCTGCCTCTTCGGTGTGGCCGGTTTTCAGGCCATCGGCACCGATGTTCAGTTCCAGAAGCGGGTTGCGGTTATGGGCGTTGGCGGGGGCGCGGTTCTTGTAGTTGAATTCGGTTTCCGAAAACACCGGGTAAAGATCGGGGAACTGTTCGATCAGGCGCACCGACAACAGGCCCAGATCCTTCATGCTCATGCGTTGGCCCGGATCGGGCCAGCCGGAGGCATTGGCGAAGGTGGAATTTTCCAGACCCAGCGCGCGGGCGCGTTCGGTCATCTGCGCGGCGAAGGCCTCTTCCGAACCGGCCAGCCCTTCGGCCACCACAACGCAGGCGTCGTTGCCCGAGTTGACGATCATGCCGTGGATCAGGTCTTGGACGGTGGGACGATCACTTTCCTGCAGATACATGGTCGATCCGCCTGCCGCCGTCATCGCCTTGGCTTTGGCCGAGACGGCAAAGGTGGTGTCCATGCTGACGCGGCCATCTTTCAGCGCCTCGAACAGCATGTTCACGGTCATCAGTTTCGACATGGAGGCGGGCGGCATCGGCGTTTCGCCGTTCTTGTCCATCAGAACGGTGTGGGTCGTCATGTCATAGACCCAGGCCGAGGTTGCGCGGGTATCGAAGGCCTGTGCGGGCAGGCTGGCAAGCAGGGTCAGCGCCAGAATGCCAAGGAAAAGCCGTTTCATCATTACATCAGCCTTTCAGGAAATAGGCGTCCTTGAAGCCCGCCTCTTTGATCTTGCCAAGGGTGGCCGCGTCGCCGCGTGAGGTGACACTCCAGAACGGTTTGCCCTGACTGGATTCGCTGCGGATTTCGGCGGCGATTCCGGCCTTTTTCAGTGTATCGACCGCGCGTTTGGCGTTGGCCTCCTGGCTGAAGATGCCGATCTGG
>CAMFLG010000402.1 GCA_945957495.1 uncultured Pseudorhodobacter sp.
CTTTTGGTCACACCTTGAAGCGCGGCGACCTGATCGGCCGGGAGCGCTACCTGCATGGCGCGGGTGACAGCTTCGATGCGCGCAGTTGCCTGCGGACCAAGAGCGTCCATTTCTTTTTGCTGATCGGCGAATGCCTGCGACAGCTTGGCCGCCTCGTACTTGGCGAGCAGACCAGTCACTTGCTGGGCGGCAGCGGCGGGGGCCTTCATGCCCTTGAGGATTCCCGTAAGATCCTCGAACAGCGGCGCCATCACCGGATCCTTGGTGTCGATCTCGATGGTCATGCCTTCCGGCAGGCCTTCAAACTTCAGATCAGCGGGGAGGGAATAGTCGTAGGCGTCGGGCAGATCGGGCGCTTTGGTCAGATCAGCATAGTGCGCCTTGAAGGCTTCCATATCGGGCTTTCCGTCCTTGACGAAATCCGCAGGAACAAACGAGAGGTCGATGGCGTCAGCGACGGGCGCTGGCTCCGGGGCGGCGGGGGCCGCTTCAGGGGCGGGCGGGGCGGCGGCGGGTTCGCCGGGTGCTTGCCACCGCACTTTGTTGCTCCAGAAGTCGCTCGGTTTCATCGCTCAGAATTCTCCTTAAATCTGAAGCGATGAAGCATTGAGCGTTGCGCGCAGCCAATGCACGCCCATCATCCGACGTTGGGATCGGCGCTTTTTCCAAGCATTTTTCCAGCAAATCCAATAGAATACGACCACCCTCTGTAGCCAGCGCTGCTTGGATAGCCCGTTGTGCGTCCAAGGCCTTGCGCTGATCTACCGTGGAAAACCACGACAGATATTCCAGAAGCGGGCCGGGTTTAGGCAGCCGGAGCGGTAGCGTCATTGGCGGGTGTTCCTGTGGTTGGCTGGGGTTGGGTTTGTTCTTCGCGGATGACGGTCAGTTCGTCGCCCGAGGTCTTGACGATGTTTTTCATCGTCCCAACCATGTCGATCACGGTTCCGGCCTGATCCTGAAGAATGCTGAAGGCAAGTTCGAGATTGGACCGCGCGACCTGCACCTTGTCTTGGTTTTGGGCCTTCTGGAGCGGCGAGATCGGCATGACGTTGATGGTCTGGCCGTCCAGCGTGATTGCGTTCTCCATCAGGCCGGTCTTGACCGCGAGGTATTCGATCCGCTGAATCATCGGATAGATCAGTTCGCTCCACAGCGGAGCAGAGGGTTTCCCGAGGCGTTGTTGAACCCGGCGGCGTTCATCCAGCCATTGTGCGGCGGTGGGCGGGGTGTCTCCCCGCTGGCGCGGCCCGTCCTGAAAAAATGCCCGGCGTAGGCGGTCCTCAATGCGTTCCTCAGTGAACCATCCCTGATCCACGTTGACGGATTTGGTGAGTTCAAAGATGGAATTGCGGTCAAACCGTGCAGACGCTGGATAGGCCCGGCCCGCCTCGATGCCTTCCGACAGGTCCAGATGCCCGTCGTCCGGGTAGATGATTGTGGACATGAGGGACTGATCGAGCCCGGCCATGACGGTTTCATCAAGCGTGTCCAGAACCCGAAGGTCGGGAAGTGCTTTCCATCCCGGCCCGCGACCCCAGGGCTTGGCAATCTGCGGATTGAAACGGCCCACGAGCAGCGGGCACGTCCCTGCAAGCGGCCCAAGGGTCAGGGGCGCGTCTGGCGTGATGCGCTTGCCGTCAACGGTGATTTCGCAGCGCCATTGCGGATTGCCGGGGTCTTTCCAGTCCAGCCAGAAGCCCCAGACGCACGTGACCATTTCACCGACCTTAGCCATCTTCTTTTTGAGCATTTCGTCCGTGAGGCTCACGTCCCATCCGTCGAACAGGGCAGGCAGGGTTTCCGCCAGCACCCGCGTTTCGCGGAAACGATCGAGATAGCCCAAGTGGCCTGGCACGAGATAGATTTGATGCGGGGGAATGGCTTCGAAGAAGATCGGCTGCGACAGGTGCGCCTTGTCCACCCAGATTGCGGCGGTTCCGTGCGATGCGGCCTCAAACGCCCATTGCGGCGCCATGTCGTAGAAATTGGATGCGGTGATGATATCGGCGAGTTGTTCTTCGCGCGCCTCGACCAGATCCATCACGGCGTCAACCTGATCCTCTGGAACTGGCACCATGACCTGATATTCCGCCCACTTCACCTCGGAGGGCGTGAAATAGGTCACAAGATCGCCAGCCAGATCGCCAGCCAGTTCCTCGCCGATCGAGATAAACACGTCCGTCTCATGCTCGGCGGGAACCCGGGTGTTGCTGGCGGTAAAATCATGCTCGCGGCCGGGCGCGCAGTAGCGCAGCACGTCCGTCAGATAGGGCTCTGCCGTTTTGCGGAATTGCTTGGCTGTGTCGAAGCGTGTCTTGAAGTCCTTTGTGGGCGTCATTTTTTCCCACCGAATATGGACGCGGCGCGCGGGTTATAAATGGCTTTGATCATTTGGGCGGTCGGATTGGCGGTTTTTGTGGGCTGGGCAACGGTGCCGCCAAGGCCGCTGAGGCCCTTCATCCCATAGACGGCGCGCAGATCGGAGGTCAGCGCGGCAGCGGACTGCTCGGTCGTCTTTTGACGTTCGATGGACGTGATTCTGCGCTCACGCATCCTTGCGGCTTTGTCGGCCGGATCTTCTTTCGGTTTCATGGATCACCCTTGCGCCTTTGGCCAGCAACTTCCAGCGCAAGGTGCTTGGAAACAATGCACGGGTGCCCAGAAGGTGCCCGATGATGGAGGCGCAGGTGGTCATGCCGTGGATGGGGATGCGAAACCGCGTGGGCGCAGACTCGACAACGAGGATGCTGGAGCAAAGGCTGTACCTGGCTTCCAGTTGGTCGGAAACGTCGTCATGGTGATGAGTGACGAGGATCAGCGTTCCAGCGCCCTGAGGGTCCAGAAACAGCCACGTCTGATCCTTGGTGAAGCCCCAGACTTCGCAATGGCCAAACCACGTTCTGGGGTCAATTTTGCCGGTGGCGTTGCGCAAGCTGGGCCGGTGAAACCCGACGTACCACTGAAGGATCATCGCGATCTCCGCAGATTGATGCGGTGGCGCACGATCTTGGACGGGGCTTTGGCTTGGCGCGAATCCGAGACGATGACGGCCTCACCCTCTCCGCCGCCAAGCAGCGCGTTCTCCACGGCGTCAATAATGTGGGAGTACCGGCCCTTTGCAGGTTTGTCCGAGTAGAGACCTGACATGCCCCGGACCTTGATCTTGGGGTAGTGGTGGCCGCCAGCAAAGCCCGTCTTGGCCACGAGGCATTGCGGGTCGATCTGAAGGCCGTTTCTGCGTTCAAGAACGGCTTCTACGGCAGATCGGCGCATTTGCGGGTTATTGTCGGAGGTGGCAGGGAATACCCGCATCCCATGGGCCAGAAACACGTCGTAGGCGGTGGTTTCGGTGCTTTGGGTTCCATCGGCCCCTCTTGGGTCGCCGGAAAACGAGACACGGCAGCCGGGAAAGCGTTCTGCGATGAACCGTTTGACCTTGGGAGCAAAGAGGGCGGCAGATTCGTTGTCGCCGATCAGTTCGCCCAAGAGGCGCCAGTTGCCGTTTACGTCCTGCATGAACGCAGCAGCGGGATCGCGCCCAAAATCCAGCCCGACCTTGATTTCAAAACCGTCGATGACCTTCAGTGGGGCTTTGGCAACGTGATCCTGCTCGGAAA
>CAMFLG010000403.1 GCA_945957495.1 uncultured Pseudorhodobacter sp.
ACTGGCGGCAGGTGATCCCGCAGATGCAGGCCCTATGGGCCGAACAGGATGCGATGCGCCGGGCAGGGGCGGCAGGTGCGGGGCGCTACGCCCGGCACGCGCTGCCCGTGGCGCCATCGCCCACGGCCTATTTCGCAACCTATCCCAGCACGCAGGTTGATTTCAGCGACGAACGCTTTGTGCTGGCCGATATGACGGGGCGGCCCAGTCTGATCGCGGTGCTGAAGACGCGCAATTACGAAGGCATGCAGCGAATGTTCGAGGCGCCGTCGCGGATTGCGGCAGTGCTGATGGCGGTGGCAAAGGCCGGGCCTGCGGGCGCCGCTCTGGGCGGGATCGCGCAGGCGGCGACGATGCAGCCCGCGCAGGTGGCGCGGGTGGTGATCTGGTTGCTGAAATACGGTTTCATCCGGCGCGTCTAGCCACGTCGGACGCTACTCTTTGAAGTAGCGGCTGTCCTTGATCTGATCCCAGGCCCAGACCACCTCTTGCAGCCGGTCCTCATCACTGCGGTCGCCGCCGTTCATATCGGGGTGCAGATCCTTCACCAGGCTTTTGTATTGCTTGCGGATTTCGGTTTTCGTCCAGGTGTCGCGGGCGTCAAGAATCTCGATGGCCTTGCGTTCGGTCGAGGGCAGTTTGCGGGTCGCGTTGGACACCGGTTTGCCCGGGTTGCGCGTGGCGTTTTCCCCCAAAAGCGCCATAGGATCATCCACGCCCAGCCGGTGCCAGGCGTTGCCATCATCCTTGCGCGAGAAGGGCTTGGTTTCGCGTTCCCACAGCCGGTCTTTTTCCAGAAGCTTCTGGAATTCCTCATCCGTTGCGGTGCCGAAATAGTTCCATTTCAGGTTATATTCGCGGATATGGTCGCGGCAGAACCAGAAATATTCGTCCAGATGGTCGGGCGATTTCGGCGCGCGATAGGCGCCCTTGTCTTTGCAACCGGGATAATCGCAGGCCTTGTTCGAGGTTTCGAACGCCCCCGACATGCCGCGCCGCGTGGTCTTGCGCTTGGCTTTATCCGACGAGACGCGGATATCAAATTCAAAGGGGGGACGTGTGGACATTGTGACAGGCCTTTCCGACTCGGAGGCGAGAGTTTAGGGCATATGGGCGCGGATTGAAGGGGGTAGAGTGAAAAAATGAGTGTTGCAGAGGACTTGACACTGCGGTTGACGCAGGCATTTCAGCCTGATCGGCTGGAAATCACCAATGACAGCGCCAAACATGCCGGGCATGGCGGCGATGACGGATCTGGCGAGAGCCATTTTCATGTGCTGATCCGGGCGGCGGTGTTTCAACCGATGAGCCGGGTGGCGCGGCACCGGGCGGTGCATGCCGCCCTTGGCGATCTGAACACGCGGATTCACGCGCTGGCATTGGACATCGGGTAGTTTGCTTGGCTGGCCTGCGGGGGTTTCACACCCCCGCACCCCCGTGGAGTATTTGAGCCAATGTGAAAGCAAATTTTAGATAAGTTTTATGGAGTTAGTCGTGGGCCTGTTTCAGTTGCAGGCGGCGGGCGTGCAGGACGGGTTCGGTATAGCCTGACGGCTGGGTGCGGCCCTGCAGCACCAGCTCACGCGCGGCGAGGTAGGCGATGCCGTCAAAATCGGGGGCCATCGGCCGATAGGCGGGGTCGTCTGCGTTCTGGCGATCCACCACCGCGGCCATCTTTTGCAGCGCGGTTTCGACCTGATCTGTCGTGACGATACCATGGTGCAGCCAGTTGGCGATGTGCTGGGCCGAGATGCGGCAGGTGGCGCGATCCTCCATCAGCCCAACATCATTGATGTCGGGCACCTTGGAGCAGCCGACCCCCTGATCAATCCAGCGCACCACATAGCCCAGGATGCCTTGCGCATTGTTTTCCACCTCGCGCAGGATCTGGCCTTGCGTCCAAAGCTTGTAAGAGGCGGTCGGAATTTCCAGAAGGCTATCGACATAGGCGCGCCGCCCGCCTGCCTTGAGCCGGTTCTGCACCGCCATCACGTCGATCTTGTGGTAATGCAGCACATGCAGGGTGGCTGCGGTGGGCGAGGGCACCCAGGCGGTGTTGGCGCCTGCCTTGGGATGGTCGATCTTTTGTTCCAGCATGGCGGCCATCAGATCGGGTGCGGCCCACATGCCCTTGCCGATCTGCGCACGGCCCTGCAACCCGCATTCCAGCCCGATATCGACGTTCTGGTTTTCATAGGCGGTGATCCAGCCCTTACGCTTGATGAAATCCTTGCGGCTGAAGGGGCCAGCCTCCATAGAGGTGTGGATCTCATCGCCGGTGCGGTCCAGAAAGCCGGTGTTGATGAAGGCGATCCGGTGTTGGCCCGCGCGGATACATTCCTTGAGGTTGACCGAGGTGCGGCGCTCTTCGTCCATCAGGCCGAGTTTGACGGTGTTGCGCGGCAGTGAGAGGATGTCTTCGACGCGGGTGAAAATCTCATCCGCAAAGGCGACTTCCTCTGGCCCGTGCATTTTGGGTTTCACCACATAGACCGAGCCTGACTGCGAGTTGCGGCTGCCTTCGGTCTTTTGCAGATCATGCAGCGCGATGGTGGTGGTGATCAGCGCATCCATCAGGCCTTCGAAGATTTCCGAACCATCGGGCAGCAGGATGGCCGGGTTGGTCATCAGATGGCCGACGTTGCGGACCCACAAAAGCGCGCGGCCTTTCAGCACGATGGGGCTGCCATCGGGGGCGGTGAAGGCGCGGTCGGGGTTCAGGCGGCGGGTGATGGTGCGGCCGCCCTTGGACAGATCGGCGGTCAGGTTGCCCTGCATCAGGCCCAGCCAGTTGGCATAGGCCAGGGTCTTATCCTCGCCATCGACACAGGCCACCGAATCCTCGCAATCCATGATCGCGGACAGCGCGCTTTCCAGCACGATGTCGGCCAGGCAGGCCTGATCGCGCGCGCCGATGGGATGGGCGCGGTCGAACACCAGTTCGACATGCAGGCCGTTGTTCACCAGCAAGATCGAATCGGGCGCCTTGGGATTGCCCTTGTAGCCTGCGAATTTCGCCGGATTCACCAGCGGCAGATCGTCGATCAGCAGGGCGCCGTTCGAAACATAGTAGCGGCGCACATCGGCGTGGCTGGCGCCTGTAATCGGAAACGCCTCGTCCAGAAACACCCGGGCGCGGGCAACAACGCGCGCGCCGCGGCCCTTTTCATAACCACCCGCGGGGGCAGGGCTGCCCATGGCGTCGGTGCCGTAAAGCGCGTCATACATCGACCCCCAGCGGGCATTGGCGGCGTTCAGCGCATAGCGGGCGTTGGTCACGGGCACCACCAGTTGCGGGCCTGCGATACGGGCAATCTCGGGGTCGACATTGGCCGTGTCGATCTGGAACGCCGGACCTTCGGGCAACAGGTAGCCGATTTCGGTGAGGAACCGCTTGTACGCCTCATGGTCATGCGGGGCGTTGCGGTGGGCGATGTGCCAGGCGTCGATCTGCGCCTGCAGCCGGTCGCGTTTGTCCAGGAGGGCGCGGTTCTTTTGCCCCAGCGTGGTGGCCAGATCGGCCAGTCCGGCCCAGAAACGATCGGGCGTAATTCCGGTGCCGGGCAGGGCGCTGGTTTCGATGAAATCGGCCAGGATCTGAT
>CAMFLG010000404.1 GCA_945957495.1 uncultured Pseudorhodobacter sp.
GCGTCAGATGTGTATAAGAGACAGGTGCTGAACAAGGTCGATAAACACGATGCCGAACCCAGCCGCGCCCTGAACGAGGTGTTTGACCTTTTCGCCAACCTCGGCGCCGACGACCATCAGCTTGATTTCCCAGTGCTTTACGCATCGGGCCGCTCTGGCTGGGCCGATGTCGAACTTGACGGCCCGCGCAAGGATCTGACCGCACTGTTCGACCTGGTGCTGAAACACGTCCCCGCGCCCGCGCAAATCGCCCGCCGGGCAGAGCCGTTCCAGATGCTGGCCACCACCCTGTCGGCCGACCCCTTCATCGGCCGCATCCTGACCGGCCGGGTAGAGGCGGGCACCCTGCGCGCAGGCGAGACCCTCAAGGCGCTTAGCCGCAATGGCGAACGCATCGAACAATTCCGCGTCTCCAAGGTGCTGGCCTACCGCGGCCTCGTGCAAACCCCGATTGACGCGGCAGAGGCAGGCGATATCGTCACCCTCGCCGGCATGACGAAGGCCACCGTCGCCGACACGCTCTGCGCGCTGGAAATTGACACCCCGATCCCGGCGCAGCCGATTGATCCGCCGACGATCTCTGTCACCTTCGGCATCAACGACTCACCGCTTGCGGGCAAGGAAGGCACCAAGGTGCAATCGCGCGTCATCCGCGAACGCCTGATGAAAGAAGCCGAAATCAACGTCGCCATCAAAGTCACCGACACCCCCGGCGGCGATGCATTCGAAGTCGCCGGTCGCGGCGAACTTCAAATGGGCGTTCTGATCGAAAACATGCGCCGCGAAGGGTTCGAACTGTCAATCAGCCGCCCGCGCGTGCTGTTCCAGGACATCGACGGTGTGAAATCCGAACCGATTGAAGAAGTCACAATCGACGTTGACGACGAATATTCGGGCGCCGTGATCGAAAAGCTGACCGGCCCGCGCAAGGGCGATCTGGTGGAAATGAAACCGGCAGGCGCTGGCAAGACCCGCCTGATCGCGCATGTGCCCTCGCGCGGCCTGATCGGCTATCACGGCCAGTTCATGACCGACACGCGCGGCACCGGCGTGCTGAACCGGGTGTTCCACGGCTGGGCACCGCACAAGGGCCCGATCGAGGGGCGTCGTCAGGGCGTGCTGATCTCGATGGAAACCGGGATTTCGGTGGCCTATGCGATGTGGAAACTCGAAGACCGCGGCCATTTCTTCATCGGCGTGCAGGAACCCGTCTACACCGGCATGATCATCGGCGAACACAGCCGCGACAACGATCTGGAAGTGAACCCGCTGAAGGGCAAACAACTGACCAACGTGCGCGCCTCTGGCACGGACGAAGCGGTGCGTCTGACCACCCCGGTCAAGCTGAGCCTGGAACAGTGCATCGCCTATATCGACGATGACGAATTGGTCGAAGTCACGCCGAAATCGGTGCGGATGCGCAAACGCTATCTGGATCCGAACGACCGCAAGCGCAACGCGCGCAAGGAATAAACCAAAAAAAACCGCCCCTTGGGGCGGTTTTTTAATGTCTTGCCGTAGGGTGGGCAATATTGCCCACCTTACGCGGCCAAGGCCAATCGGCAGGGCATGAACTCTTCCACCTGCACCCTGTCGCCCTCAAAGGTGCAAAAGGTCGAAGCCGCAACTTCTTCCCACCCACCCTCTTCCGCCTCCAGCGGTTCCGATACCACCGCAAAGCCGCCCCGGGTGTCGGACCAACGGTGATACAGCGACGGCGCCGCTGCATCGGTGGCATAGCGCACCGCATAAAGCCGCTTGCCATCCGACAGCGCCGCCGTCAGCCGCAGATAGGGCAAGGCCCCCTTCGCCTTGGCCAGCCCGATGAACCGCGCCGCCGCCCGCTCTAACGCGCCTTTCGGGTCGTCCTGCAACCCTTCCGCCACTGCCACCAGAAACAGCGCCTCGGAATCCGTGGCACCGCGCCGGGCGGTATACAGATCTTCGGGGATCAGCATATCGGCATCGCGGCGGAACCGGTCATAGCCGCCGATCTGGCCATTGTGCATGAAGGTCCAGTTGCCATAGGCAAAGGGATGGCAGTTGTTGCGGCTGGTGGCCGTGCCGGTCGAGGCGCGCACATGCGCCAGAAACAGCCCCGATTTCACCTGCGCCGTCAGGCTGCGCAAATTCGGGTCCGACCAGGCCGGCATCACATCGCGGTAAAGCCCCGGCTCGGGCCGCTCACCATACCAGGCCACGCCAAAGCCATCGGCATTGGTCGCGGTATGACATTGCGTTGCGCAATGGCTTTGATGAATCAAGGAATGTCCGGGGCGGCTGACGATTTCCTCAAGGAAAATCGGCCGTCCCACATAAGCTGCCCAACGGCACATTGGCCTGCCCTCACAGTTTTTTCTTGGACCTCGCGGTCTTTGTCACACAATCATAACACAAATTAAGCCGGGTGCCGCCGAAATTTCGATCAAATCGCAGCGAGCCTACGCCTCCAGTTCTTCCACCACCATCAGATCGCGGATGGATGCGCCTTTTGCGTGCGACATGGCGGTTTGATAGGCGTCAGAGTGATAGCACTCCACCGCCTTTTCCAGACTCGGGAATCGCGCCACGACATTGCGGGCGCGATCCTTGCCTTCCAGTTGCACATGGCGACCAGACCGGGCCAGGAAATAGCCGCCATGCGCCGCAATCGCGGGGCCCGCAAGGGCTGCGTATTTGCCATAAGCCTCGGCGTCGATCACCTCGACATGCGCGATCCACAGCGCGGTCGGCATCACGCCTCCAGCGCGGCAATCACCGCCGCAATAGCCGCATCCGCCTGCGCAATATCCGCACCGCCGCCCTGCGCCATATCGGGGCGCCCACCGCCGCCCTTGCCGCCCAGGGCCTCAACCGCCGCCTTGGCCAGCGTCACCGCCGAAATCCGCGCCGTCAGATCGGCCGTCACCCCGGCCGCAACAGCCGGTTTCGCCCCGGTATCCGCGATCAGCACAATCGCGCCCGACCCGATCTGCGCCTTCATCTCGTCGATCAGCGCAGGCAGATCCTTGCCCGACACGCCCGACAACACCTGCGCGATCAGCTTGACGCCGCCCACCAGCTTCACCTCCGGCCCACCGGATTTGCCGCCCATCGCCAATTCACGGCGCAACTGCGCCACCTCATTGGCCAGCGCGCGGCGTTCGTCCTGCAGCGCCTTCACCCGGTCAAACACATCGCCCGGATGGGTTTTCAGCGCCGCCGCAACATCGGCCAGCCGCTGATCCTGCGCGCGCAGATGGTCCAGCGCCGCTTGGCCCGTCAACGCCTCGATCCGCCGCACACCCGAGGAGGAGGCGCTATCGCCAAGGCAGACAAACGCGCCAATATCCCCCGTGCGCGCCACATGCGTGCCGCCGCACAACTCCAGCGAATAGGTCCGCCCGTCGGCACCCTTGCCCGATCCGTCCAGCCCGCCCATCGAGACAACGCGCACCTCGTCGCCGTATTTCTCGCCAAACAGCGCCTGCGCCCCGATCGCCCGCGCATCGTCGGGCGTCATGATCCGGGTTTCCACCGCGCCATTCTGCCGAATGAAGGCGTTCACCTCGGCCTCAACCTGCGCC
>CAMFLG010000405.1 GCA_945957495.1 uncultured Pseudorhodobacter sp.
CCCCACCACTCGACTAGTCGTCGGCAGCGTCAGATGTGTATAAGAGACAGCGGCTGAACAACACCATGGTTTATGTGACGCATGACCAGATCGAGGCGCTGACGCTGGCCGACCGGATTGCCGTGATGCGCGGCGGTATCATTCAGCAGTTGGCCGCGCCGCAGGAAATCTACAACCGCCCGTCGAACCTGTTTGTAGCCGGTTTCATCGGCAGCCCGTCGATGAACTTTCTGCACGGGGCGACGGTGGACAATGGCCGCGCCTTCCAGTTCGGCGCGACCAAGCTGGATTTGGCCGGATATGATGGCGGCATGATCGGCGAGCGCGGCAAGGCCATTCTGGGCCTGCGCCCCGAACATCTGCACATCCAGACCGAGGCAGAGCCGGGCCACACCATTCCGGCGGTGGTCGAGATTGACGAGCCGATGGGCGCGGATTCTCTGGTCTGGCTGGAGGCCGAGGGCGGCGTGCAGATGGCGGTGCGCGTTCCGGTAGAGCGGCGCATGGCCCCGGGCACCAAGGTGCAGTTGAAGGTGGATATTGCAAAGGCGTCGATTTTCGACACAGGCACAGAACAGCGGGTCTGAACATGTTTGATCTGGCGGGCGAATGGGCG
Source organism: uncultured Pseudorhodobacter sp. (assembly GCA_945957495.1). Classification (GTDB taxonomy): domain Bacteria; phylum Pseudomonadota; class Alphaproteobacteria; order Rhodobacterales; family Rhodobacteraceae; genus Cypionkella. Next base: position 617 of record CAMFLG010000405.1, read on the forward strand.
CTTTCGGATGAAAGCGGTGAATACCGTGTTGCCATGACGCTTCCGGGCGATGGCATTTCGGCGCTGCACAGCGCGGGGGCGATCCCCGACCCTTACTGGGGGCGCAACGAATACGGTCTGCGCTGGATCTGTCAGCGCGACTGGGTGGCGACGCGCAAATTCAGCGTGGATCGCACCGATCTGGTGCTGGTGATTTCGATGCTGGATACGGTGGCAGAGGTGCGCATCAACGGCAGCCTCGTTCACGCCTCGGACAGCATGTTCCGCAGCTATCGGGTGGACGTGTCGCAGGCCTTGCGGCTGGGCGAGAACGAGGTGGCAATCACCTTCCGTTCGCCCGCGATCGAGGCGGCCAAGCGGCAGGCGGCGCAACGCTATTTCGTGCCGTTCAGCGCGAACAACACCCCCATTCACAACGGCAACATGCTGCGCAAACCCAGTTGCGATTTCGGCTGGGATTGGAACATCGCGCTGGCGCCTTTCGGGGTATATGGCGATTTCCGGTTAGAGGTGGCGGGGCCGCGCATCGCGTCGCTGCTGATCTCGCAGGCGCATCAGCCGAGGCGGGCGGTGGTGACGGTTGCGGCAGAGGTGACGGGTGACGGGACGGTTGCGTTTGATCTGGCCGGGGTTTCGGTGACAACCCCCGTGGTGGCGGGCCGGGCCGTGGCGGAACTGGTGATCGACAATCCGGCGCTGTGGTGGCCTGCGGGGCAGGGCGCGCAGGTGCTGCATGATCTGGTGGTAACATTTGCAGATCAGATCGAACGGCGGCGGATCGGCCTGCGGTCGGCAGAACTGATCACCGAAAAGGATGCGGCGGGGCTGGGGTTCAAGTTCCGCATCAACGGGCGGGATGTGTTTTGTAAAGGGACGAACTGGATTCCGGCAGATGCCCTGGCGGGTCGGATCAATGTGGATGATGTGCGTGGGCTGTTGCAGTCGGCGGTGGATGCCAACATGAACATGCTGCGCATCTGGGGCGGCGGGCGGTATGAACCCGACTGGTTCTATGATCTGTGTGACGAACTTGGGCTGATGGTCTGGCAGGACTTCATGTTCTCTTGCCACATCTACCCGGCGGATGAAGCGTTTCTGGCCGATGTGGCGGTGGAGGTGCGCGAAAATGCGCAGCGAATGCACCATCACGCCAGCATTGTGCTGTGGTGCGGCGATAACGAACTGATCGGGGCGCTGACATGGTTCCCCGAAACGCGGGCCAACCGCGACCTGTATCTGGTGGGCTATGACCGGCTGAACCGCACGATTGAAACCGCGCTGAAGGCGGCGGTGCCGGGTGCGGTGTGGTGGCCATCCTCGCCCAGCCCGGGGCCGATGGATTTCGGCGATGCCTGGCATGATGACTCCAAAGGCGACATGCATTTCTGGAGCGTGTGGCACGAGGGCCGGGATTTTGACCATTACCGCGATGTCTCGCCCCGGTTCTGTTCTGAGTTCGGATTTCAATCCTATCCTTCGATGGATGTGATCCGCAAATTCGCCGACCCCGCCGATTTCAACATCGCCGCACCCGTAATGGAAAGCCATCAGAAGAACGCGGGCGGCAATGCGCGGATTGCGGAGACGATGTTCCGCTATTTCCGCTTTCCGGTGGATTTCGAGAATTTCGTTTATCTGTCTCAGGTGCAGCAGGGCTTGGCGATCAAGACGGCTGTGACGCATTGGCGGTCGTTGAAACCGCATTGCATGGGCACGCTGATCTGGCAGTTGAATGACACTTGGCCAGTGTGTTCCTGGGCCAGTCTGGACCATGGCGGCGGCTGGAAACTGCTGCATCACATGGCGAAGGCATTCTATGCGCCGGTGTTCGTGTCGGCGGTGCCGGTGGCGGGCGGGATCGCGTTGCGCGCGGTCAATGACGGCGTGGCCGCGGTCGATCTGACGGTTTCGGCGGTGGCGGTTTCTATGGGTGGGACAACGCGGGCCTTGGCAAAGGCAACGGTCGCTGTGGGGGCCGAGGCGGTACTTGCGCTGACCGTGGCGAGCGATCAATTCGGGGCGGATGAGATGCTGGCCTATGTCTGGGCAGAGGGCGATCAGCGGATCGGCGGCGATGTGTTCGCACCCAAACCCTACAAGGCCTATGATCTGTTGCCGCCCAAGCTGCATCACAGCGTCGCGGCCGTTGCTGGCGGTTATGAAATTTCCATCAGCGCCGAGAAACTGGCGCTGTTTGTGGCGGTTGAGGCCGATCAGCCGGGGCGGTTTTCGCACAATGCGGTGACTTTGTTTCCCGGCCATGCGGCGACCATCACCTTTACCCCTGCCGCTGCCGGAGCGGTGCCGAACTTCACCCTTCGCGATCTGCATTCCGCGACCTATGGGCCGCAAAGAAAGGACTGATGATGTACAGCTATCAACTTTATTCCTCGCGCAACTTCCCGCCGCTTTCGGCGACGCTGAAGATGCTGGCCGAGGTGGGCTATAAAGATACCGAAGGCTTTGGTGGGCTTTATGCAAATGCGGGCAAGCTGGCAGAATTGGCGGCGGGGCTGAAGGCCAATGGGCTGGCGATGTCGACCGGGCATTTCGGGCTGGATCAGATCGAAAAGACCCCGGAGTTCGTGATCGAGATTGCGCGCACCCTGGGGATGAAAAAGGTCTATTGCCCCTATGTGATGCCTGCCGATCGCCCGACGGACGGCGCAGGCTGGCGGGCGTTTGGCGCGCGGCTGCAGAAGGCGGGCGCGCCCGTTCGGGCGGCGGGCCTGGGCTTTGGCTGGCACAACCATGATTTCGAATTCGCGGGCGGGCCGGATGGAAAGGTGCCGATGTTCGAGATTCTGGCGGGTGGTCCCGATCTGGAATGGGAAATGGACGTGGCCTGGGTGGTGCGCGGCGGCGGCAATCCGCTGGCCTGGATTGAGGCTGTCTCTTATACACATCTGACGCTGCCGACGACTAGTCGAGTGTTGT
>CAMFLG010000406.1 GCA_945957495.1 uncultured Pseudorhodobacter sp.
AGATTCCTCTACGTCTCGTGGGCTCGGAGATGTGTATAAGAGACAGTCACCAGCCAGACCAAGCACATCGCGGTGGAGATTTCCTGCGACAAGGAAGACACCCACAACATGCTGAATGACCTTGGCCTGCCGGTGCCGCAGCAGCGCGTGGTCTATTCCCCGGGCGAGGCTGTGCGCGCGGCCAAGCGCATCGGCGTGCCGGTGGTGGTGAAACCGCTGGACGGCAACCATGGGCGCGGCGTGTCGATCAACCTGACCGAGGATGCGCAGATCGAAGTGGCCTTCGCCGAGGCGCGGGCGCAATCCAAAAGCCGGGCCATTCTGGTGGAACAATTCATCACCGGCATGGATCACCGCATGCTGGTGGTGAATGGCGAGTTGGTCGCGGTGGCCAAGCGCGTGCCCGGGCATGTGGTGGGCGACGGCAAGTCCACAATTGCCGAGTTGGTGGAGGTGGTAAACTCTGACCCCCGCCGCGGCATCGGTCATGAAAAGGTGCTGACCAATCTGGAACTGGACAGTCAGGCCGAACGGCTGATGCAAGAAGCCGGGCATACGGCGGCAACGGTGTTGCCGAAGGGCGAGGTGTTCTATCTGCGGTCCACCGCCAACCTGTCCACCGGCGGCACGGCGATTGACATGACGGATGTGTGCCACCCCGACAACAAGGACATGGCCGAACGCACCATCAAGGCGGTGGGGCTGGATGTGGGCGGGGTGGATTTCTTGACCGCCGACATCACCAAAAGCTACAAGGATATCGGCGGCGCGATTGTAGAGGTGAACGCGGCGCCGGGGTTCCGGATGCATGTGGCGCCGTCGGAAGGCAAGCCGCGCGATGTGTCGGGCAAGGTGATCGACATGCTGTTCCCGCCGGGCACGCAATCGCGCATTCCGATTGGCGCGATTACCGGCACCAATGGCAAGACGACGACCAGCCGGATGCTGGCGCATATCATGAAATCCTCGGGCCGGATCGTCGGCATGACCTCGACCGACGGGGTTTATGTGGATGGCAAACTGACGGTGAAGGGCGATATGACCGGCCCAGCCTCGGCCCAGATGGTGCTGCGCGATCCGTCGGTGGATTTCGCGGTGATGGAGACGGCGCGCGGCGGGTTGGTGCGATCGGGTCTTGGATATCAGCGCTGCGATGTGTCCGCCTGCCTGAACGTGACGGCGGATCATCTGGGCCTTGGCGGGGTTAACACGCTGGAGGAACTGGCGGTGGTCAAGCGTGTGGTGGTCGAAACCGCGACCGACACCGTGGTTCTGAACGCCGATGACATGCACTGTCTGCGCATGGCCGATTTCTGCCACGCCACCCATATCTGCTATGTGACGATGAGTTCGGATCACCCCCTGGTGAAGGAACATATCCGCGCCGGTGGCCGGGCGGTGGTGTTGGAAAAGGGCATGAATGGCGACATGATCACCATTTATGCCAAGGGCTTGCACCTGCCGGTGCTGTGGTCGCACCTGATCCCGGCGACGTTGGAAGGCAAGGCGCTGTATAACGTGCAGAACGCAATGTTTGCCACCGCGATGGCCTATGCCTTTGGGTTGGATCTTGACAATATCCGGCATGGGCTGCGCACCTTTGACACCAGCTTCTTCCAGGCGCCAGGGCGGACCAACGTCTATGACGAGCATCCGTTCAAGGTGATCCTGGACTATGGCCATAACCCGGCGGCCATCGCGGCGATGTCGGATCTGGCGGACCGGCTGGAGGTGAAGGGGCGCCGATTGGTGGTGGCGGCGATGCCGGGCGACCGGCGCGATCAGGATATCCGCGATGCTGCTGCCGCGCTGGCGGGGCATTTCGACCATTACTTCATCAAGCCCGATGATGACCGGCGCGGGCGCGGCCCGATGGAAGTGCCGGATATGCTGAAGGCCGAACTGTTGAAACATGGCGTGGCCGAGGCGCAGATTTCGCTGATGCCCGATGAGGTGACGGCGATTGAAACCGCGCTGGCCGCGGCAGAGCTGGGCGATCTGCTGGTGGTCTTTGCCGATGAATTGGCGCGGTCATGGAAGCAGATCATCTATTTCAAGAAGGCCGAACGCGAGGCGATGGCCCCGCCACCGGTGAAGGTTGAAAAGCCGAAGGTCGGGTTTGAAGAGTTGCTGGCGGGTGGCGATCAGCTGATCCGCGACGAACGCGGCGTGCGGCTGGCACGGGGCGGTGGCGAAGAGGCGGATTGACCGCAAATGACCCGGTCTGATTGGCTGAAAGAGGCGCTGGTTATCCCGCTGCCCGAGGATGACGCGCTGGTGCTGGATGGCTGCCGCAGGTTGCTGGGGCCGAATCTGTACCATCCGCATCCGGGAGCGGTGGGCGATGCGCTGTGCCCGGGGTTCGAGGTGGCGGCGGTGCAGCACCTGTGGGTGGTGCAGGTGCAGCGGCACTTGGACGGTTTGGATTGGACCGGGGTTGCCATCATTGAGCGCCCGTTTGAGGGCGGGGTCAGCCTGTTCATCCCTGCGCCGGTGGATCGGCTGTTCACGGCGGCCTATGTGATTGAGGCGGCGTGGTATTTCTGCGCCAAGGCCCTGCTGGGCGATGAGGCGATTCCGATCGAGGCGATGCTGGCCGATTTGCAGAAGATTGCGGCGCGTGAGGCCGACCCGGCCTTGTGCGCGCGCGTGGCCGAGGCCGAGGCGCGGGGGCTGGATCGGTTGCTGGACGATGATGCCGTGACCTTCGGGCATGGCACGGGTGCGGTGACTTGGGAAACCGAGGCGCTGCCCGACGCGCCAGACTGGGCGGGTGTTCACGATATTCCGCTGGCGCTGGTCACGGGCACAAATGGCAAGACCACCACGACCCGGCTGATCGCGGCGATGGCGCGGGCGGCGGGGCTGGTTTCGGGCCTGTCCTCGACCGAATTCGTCAAGGTCGGCGATACGGTGCTGGACAAGGGCGATTATTCCGGCCCGGCGGGGGCGCGGCTGTTGTTGCGCGACCCACGGCTGGAATTGGGCGTGCTGGAAGTGGCGCGCGGCGGGATATTGCGGCGCGGTTTGCCGGTCGGTCATGCGCGGGTGGCTGTGGTGACGAATGTGGCCGCCGATCATCTGGGCCAGTATGGCATCAACACTGTGGCCGAACTGGCCGGGGTCAAGCTTTCGGTCTATCGCGCTTTGGCGCCCGGGGGGCAGTTGGTGCTGAATGCCGACGACGCGCAGGTTGTGGCGGCGGCGCCTGAGGACGCGCATCAGGTCTGGTTTTCGCTGAACCCCGAACATCCATTGATTTTGCGGGCACGGTCGGCGGAACGGCCTTGCGGCTGGTTTGAAGAGGGCTGGCTGATGCTGTCGCATGGCGGTGTGACCACCCGGCTGATCGCGGCGCAGGATGTGCCGCTGACGCTGGGTGGCGCTGCGCGCTATAACATCGAAAACGCGCTGGCCGCAGCGCTGGCGGCGCGGGCGCTGGGCCTGCCGGATGCGGCGATCCGCGCGACGCTGGCGGCGTTTCGCAGCGATGCGGCCGACAATCCGGGGCGGGCGAATGAGTTTTCGGTCAACGGCGCGCGGGTC
>CAMFLG010000407.1 GCA_945957495.1 uncultured Pseudorhodobacter sp.
CGTCCACGATGACCTGATCGGCGGAAGAGCCCGGTTTGGTGGTGACCTGCGCATCCGAAAAGAACCCAAGCGCGCGAATCCGGTCTGCCGCCTTGCGAATCTCTGCCGGGTTGAAGGGGTCACCTTCTTCGGTGCGGAATTCGCGGCGGATCACCTGGTCGAGCGTCGTGGTGTTGCCTTCGATGTCGATGCGTTCGACAAAGACCTTGGGAGCGCGCCCAATGACAAATTCGACATCCAGCGTCCGGGTATCAGGGTGGCGGGTGATGCGCGGGGTGAATTGCACGAAGGTCAAACCGTCGCGCAGGGCAAGGTTTTCCATCCGGGCAACGTTGTTGTCGATGATCGACGGCGAATAGGTCACGCCCGAGCGCATGTGCTGCACCGCCGCGTAGTCGGCTGCGCTGATGCCTTCAAGTTCCGAAACCGTGCTGACCTTGCCGATCGTGTAGCTGGGGCCTTCATAGATCGTATAGGTCAGGAAGGTGGCGTCGCGTTCACGCGACAGATCGGCAGACACGTCCAGAACCTGCATATCGACATAGCCGCGCGACAGGTAGAAATCGCGCAGCTTCTGCTTGTCGGCCTCCAGCCGTTCCGGCACATAGGTATCCGATTTCACCAGTTGGCGGAAAATGCCCGCCTGTTTGGTTTCCAGCACGTTGCGCAGACGCTGATCGGAAAACGCCTGGTTGCCGACAAAGGAAATCCGTTCGTTCTCGGCAACCTTGCCTTCGGTGATTTCAAACACCAGATCGACGCGGTTGTCCGACCGGCGGATGATGCTGGGTTCCACCGTGGCGGCAAGGCGGCTTTGCGTGCGATAGGCATCGGTGATCGTGGCGGCGTCGGCAATGGCCTGCGCCGGGGTATAGACCTGCCGCGGCTTGGATTTGATCATGGCCGTCAGGGCTTCGTCCTTGATCAGCTTGTTGCCATGAAAGTCGATGACGCTGATCGTCGGATACTCTTGCACGCGGATCACCAACGTGTCCCCTTTCGGCACAAGTTCGACTTTTTCGAACAGGCCGGCGGCAACAATCCGCTGATAGGCGTCGTTCAGATCGCCGCCGCTCAGCGTTTGGCCACGAGCGATTCCGGCATAAGAGATCACCGTGGCGGCATCGACCTGCTGGTTGCCTTCAACGATCACCTTGTTGAAGGTGAAGCTTTCCGCCTGCGCAATCGTCAGGAACGGCGCGGAAACCATTGTTGCCAAAAGCAGAAAAGCCACGAAGGCAGAGCGCAACACCCGCTGGGCATATCCCTTGCGCGCCCGCGTTGCGCTTGTCGTTCCCAGCATGAGCCGCCCCCAAGATGCACAATATCCTGCGTACCTGACTAACGGGAACAGCAAGGCTTGTCAAAAGGATGACCTGCCCAATCGAGCGTCGTCCGGGCATGGTCGAAAACAATCGGTGGATAAGTCCACGCCTTAGGGCTGCACCAGCGCCGTGCCCAGAAAGGCACCGGCGAGAAGGCCGACAATGATGGTGCCGACCGTGAACAGCCGGTCCCAGTTCAGCCAAAGCAGGAACGACAGACCTTTGTAGCTTTTCAACACGGCTTGCATGACGGCACCCTTGCCCCTTCAGTTTGGACAAGCACGGTTTCGGCCATAAATGTGGCATCACTATGGCCTTGACCGCGTTTTGCCGCCGAAATGCCTTGCGGCGGCGGTGGGCGCGGAGGCCATGCCTCAGGTGCAGGTCAGGTCGTTCCTGATGGCAAAGGCCATGAAGCCCAGCACGACGATCAGGCCCAGCATCATCAGGCGGCCCAGCACATGCTCTGCCGGGGGGCGGCCGAACAGCGCCTCATAGGCGAAAAACACCAGATGCCCGCCGTCCAGCACCGGAATCGGGAACAGGTTCAACAGGCCGATGCCCAAGGACAGCGCGGCCAGCATGCCCAGGAACACCTCTGGACCCGAGCTGGCGGCGTCGCCCATCACCTCGGCCATACCGATCGGGCCGCTGATGTTGCAGGTGCTGATCGCGCCTGTGACCACATGCCACAGACCGGACAGCGAGGATTTCGCGACGTACCAGCTCTGACCAACGGCCAGTTCTACGGTTTCAAGCGGCCCGGCGCGGCGGGTTTCCGGGTTGATCAGCGGGCCGCCGGACAGACCGATCAGCCAGCGGGTTTCAAAGCCGCCGTCCTCGGTGGGAATGTCGCGGCGATTGGGGGTCAGCGTCATGTCCATCTCGGCCCCGTCGCGCCACAGGCGTAGCGCCACCGGCCCGCCTTGCGTCGCCTCGACAATCGCGGGCAGTTCGGAAAACGCTGTCACCGGCGTGCCATTGGCCGACAGGATCACATCGCCCGCCTGAATGCCCGCCGCCATCGCGGCATTCTGCGGATGTACCGAACCGACGATGGGCGGGAAAGGATGCGGTCCCTGCACCTCGATGCTTTCGCCGCCGCGATCGACGCGGTAGGTGACGGTGGCAGCCGGCGGAAGATCGGTGCCGACCTTGTAGAAGGTTTTCAGATCAGGGGTTTGCACACCGTTGACCGCCAGGATCTGGTCGCCCGGTTGCAAGGACACCGCGGCAAAGGGCGTCGGCGTGACGGACCCCACCACCGGCAGATCGGTCGGCACGCCGGAGTAGACGATCATGCCCATATAGACGGCAATGGCCAGAATGAAGTTGAACACCGGCCCCGCCGCAACCGTTGCCGCCCGCGCCCAAAGCGGTGCGCCGGGCATGGTCATGCGGCGTTCGGCGTCCGAAAGCCCGCTCAGCGCGCCGCTGTCGGGCGATGAGGCCGCATCCTTGTCGCCCAGAAACTTGACGTAGCCGCCCACCGGAAAGGCCGCCAACTGCCATTTGGTGCCGCGCCGGTCCATCCGTGACAGCAGCACCGGCCCGAAGCCCAGCGAGAACACCTCGGCATGGATACCCGACCAGCGGCCGACGATGTAGTGGCCGAATTCGTGCACGGCGACGATCACCGCCAGGGCGATGACAAAGAATACCACGATCCAGACAAAACTGCCCGCACCGCTGATCAAACCCGAAAAATCCACGCTACCTGCCTTCTGCCCGTTTCTTAGCGGCCTCGTTTGCCCGAACCCGCGCCAAATCATCCATCGTCAAAATATCTTCCAGCGACTCGGCGGCATTTCCAAGGCGGGTTTCTGACGAAACTTGAGCCAATGTTGCCTCAACCACCACCGCCATGTCGGTAAAACTCAAGTGACCCGCGATAAAGTGATCAAGCGCCACTTCCTTCGCGGCGTTGAAAACCGCCCCTGCCATGCCGCGCACCGCCATCACCTCGCGCGCGATGCGCAGCGCGGGGTAGCGGTGCAGATCGGGCGCGCGGAAGGTCAACTGCCCCAGCGCCGCCAGATCCAGCCGCGCGACGGGCAGCGCCGCACGCTGCGGCCAGTTCAGCGCATAGCCAATGGGATGGCGCATATCGGGCGCGCCCAGATGCGCCATGATCGCCCCGTCACGAAAGCCGACCATGGAATGAATGATCGATTCCGGGTGGATGATCACCTCTATCTGCTCTGGCT
>CAMFLG010000408.1 GCA_945957495.1 uncultured Pseudorhodobacter sp.
CATCTCGGTGGCCCAGGCGGCGGCGGTGGCCTGCTTGGCAGCACCTTGTTCGTCCAGCGACGGGAAGATCGCCTTGGCATAGGACTCTGCCGGCGGCAGTTTCGCCATCAGATCGGCGGGCAGTTTACCTGCAGCGGCCAGCGCGTTAAAGCGGATCGGGTGGCAATAGCCGCTCAACCAGCCGATCTGGCCTTCGTCGGAATACAGATATTCCATCCACAGTTTGGCTGCGTTCGGATGCGGCGCAAAGGCCGAGATCGCCTGCACATAGACCCCTGCCAGAACCGAATCCGACGGGATGATCACGTCAACCGGCGGGTTGCCTGCCAGCTTGTCGCGCATAGCCAACAGGTTGTAATCCCAGTCAAAGTAAACCGGGGTTGCGCCCTGCGTCAGGTTCTGCGCGCTGCCGTTCACCGGCACCAGATTGCCCGAAGCCTTCAGATCCTTGAAATAGGCGATGCCGGCGTTCAGCGCATCCGCCCCTGCCAGCTTGGCGTCGGTCGATAGGCCAGCGGCATAAACCGTCATCATCGAAGAGTTGCCCGTGCGCGGATCGCCCGGCAAGGCAATGACGTTGGCGAATTTCGTGTCTTTCAGATCGGCAAAGCTGGTCGGTGCCTCGGCCACGACGTCCTTGTTCACGCCCATGGCCAGAACGCCATAGTAGTCGCCGTACCAGAACCCGTCGGCGTCCTTCACCGAATCCGGAATATCGTCCCAGGTCGAAACCTTGTAGGGCTGAATCAGCCCGTCTTTCTTGGCCGCCGGGCCAAACGACAAGCCCACGTCGATAACATCGGGCGCTTGCGGGCCGGTGTTGTCCTTATTGGCCTTGATCGCCTCGATCTCGTCGCCAGAGCCTGCGTTCGGGTTCAACTCGTTGACCTGAATCTCGGGATACTTCTTCTTGAAGCCTTCGATCACCGCGCCATAGTTGCACCAGTCATGCGGCAGCGCGATCACGGTCAGCATGCCTTCGCTTTTGGCAGCCGCTTCAAGATCGGACATCGCATCCGCCGAAGCCGCGCCCGCAGCCGCAAACGCGATCAGGCTTGCGCCCGACACAAGCCCTTTGATGGTGGTCATTTCATTCTCCTGTCAAATCCAACGGACCCGGGGCTGCCCGCCTGCCACCGGCAGGAAACAGCAACGGCATGAAGCGCCGCTGGTCACAGCCCGCTCACTAGGCCGCTTGGATGACGGCACTGTTTCAGATTGAACACAGATTTGCGACGGCCCACGCATACTGTCGCGATCAGACAAAGACACTCCAGCTTGCGGCGGCGCTAAATGGGCAGACAAGGCAAATCCAGCAAATGCCCGCCCCGATTGCCTGTGAAAAGCCCCCGCCGCGCATCACAACAATGCCTTTGGCGGCATCAACAAGACTTTGTGGCTATCCTGAACCAAGCGCCAAGTCTCGCCTTGCCACACTTCGAATTTCACCTATAATTGATCTTTCAAGGGCATACGGAGGCTGTTTTCCTCTCGGCGGGCCATTGACAATGATGACTTTGGAGGAGGTCAACATGTCAGGTGCGGGTGTGTTTGACAGGCAAATGCTTGAGGTTGCCCTTTCCGAGATTGAGACCGTTCGTCGCACCTTGCCAGAGGACGTTCTTTCGGCCCTTGCACAAGAGGTTGTGCAACGTGTCGCCGTGAATCTGAGGGCGAGTCTGGCAGCAGATTTCATTTTCTCTTCACAAGATGTTGAAAGTCTTTGCGCGGCGTTGTTGTCTGATGATCCCCATGCCGCTGTGGGTCTGTTTGAAAAGGCCCATAGCGATGGTTACAGCTATGATGCTCTTTGCCTTTCTTATCTCGCGGTTGCGGCGCAGCGACTGGGTGAGCGCTGGGAGAATGATCAGACCTCCTTCTACCGCGTAACTGTCGCGGCTGGTCGCATTTACGCGATTTTGCGTATCCTGCGCCTGGGCCGGGCGACGGCCACGCCGGACCTGCGGCGTTCGGCGATTTTCGCGTCTGTGCCCGGGGAAAATCACACGCTGGGAATTACCATAGCGGCAGACCTCGCGCGTGACCGTGGGTGGGATATCGAGCTTTTTGTTGGTTTGTCACATGATGAGCTGGTGCAAACGCTTGAACAGCGGCAGCCTTCGCTTATTGGCTTGTCTGCGAGTGGAAAACGCTCTTTGCCTGCGCTGACGAAATTGATTGTTGCACTGCGCATCAGCCACCCGGACACGCATATTCTGGTCTGCGGCCAAATCGCGGCATCAACGGCGGGTCTGGTTGGTGTGACAGGCGCAGACGCCGCCGCACAGGATTTTTCTGGCGCAATCGCTCAGATGGAGCGGCTGCTTGAGATCGGCACCGGCCATTTTGCATTGGATCGCCGCGCGTAATGGGTGCGTATCCACGGCAGGCTGTCAGAAGACGGCATGTTCGCGCAAATCGGCAGTAACCTCTTCTTTCACCAGGCGTGCATAGTGATCAAACAGCCGGTCTTGTCCGGTTGAGGGTGTGGCCTCGGCGTCGTATGTGCCCGTTGCAGGATCAAGGACCAACATGGATTCTGTCGCATAATAGCGCCCGATCCGCGCAAGTTCGGCTTTGTCTTTAAGTCGCGGCGAAAAGCGGCCAAGAGAATCCAGCGCAAAAATGATCGTATTCAGGACGCCCAAGGGCACCTTGCGAAATTTTGGCGGCCGGTTCAGCAGGTGGAAGATTTCTTCGCCTTGTTGCCGGGGCGTGATCGCAGGGCCGGGGCCGCCGATTGGCAGAATTTTATTCTGCAGGCATGTCTCGTCAAGGCAACGCGAGATGAAACTTGCAAGGTCGGCATCGCTGATGGGTTTGCACGCGGTTTGCTTGCCATCCCCAAAGATCATGAAGGATTTGCCGTTTCGCAGGCGTTCAATCTGGCCGGACAAGGATTTGAAGAACGCGGTCGGGCGAATGATGGAATAGGTTAGGCCGGACCGCATAAGTTCTGCCTCAAAGGCAAGTTTGGCTTGTTGAAAGGCCAGTATGGGCTTTTGAACACAAATGGCCGACAACAGCACCATCTGGTCAACGCCGGCAGATTTTCCCAAGGTAAGCGCGTCAGAATGTGCTTTGTAATCAATCGAAAATGCACTTGCCGGGGTGCCGGTGCGTGAGGCAAGGCACGAAACGATGGCATCGAAACGCTCGCCTCTGAACCCATCAGACGATAGCGAAGCCGGATCGGTAACATCGCCGATGCGTAAAGTCGCCGCGTCAGGAAGCGGCGTGTTCAGCGCGGATTGCGGCCGGACGAAACAGACAACCTCATGCCCTTTGGCAATCAACGCGGATACCGTCGCCCGCCCAATCGTGCCGGTTGCGCCCAACATGAAAATGCGCTTGGCCTGCAGTGATCGGACGATGATTTCTGTCATTTTCTACGCACCGTCTCGACCATCAGCTTCACGTTATCGGGGTTTGCATCCGGGGTGATGCCGTGGCCGAGGTTGAATATGTGGGGGCCGTTGCGGAAGGCGTCCACCACGCGGCGGGTGGCGTCGATCAGGT
>CAMFLG010000409.1 GCA_945957495.1 uncultured Pseudorhodobacter sp.
TAGTACTTCCCTTGCCCCGGCCAGAGACGCCGCTTGCAAGCCTGCCACCAAGACGCTAACCCCCAAACAGTCCGGTCATTCTTGCAGGGGCAACGCCATGGGCATCGACAAGCAAAGCGACATCGCCGCCAACATCCAGATCGGCCCGACCGAGTTGGGCATGGTGCGCATCTATATCGAGGCGGATGGCGGCATCGAACTGCCGCTGGATTTCGATCCGGAAGAGGCCGAAGAGATTGCCGAAGAACTTCTGGCGGCGGCAGAGGCGGCGCGCGCCATCGCAGGCGGCAGCAAGGGCAAGGCTAAACCGAAAAAGCGCTGACGCCCGGGTCGCGGAAGGCCTGTAGCCGGCTGGCGGCGTGGCGGGCAAATTTCTGCACCATGACCTTGCGCCGCGCCCCCGCCAGCGGGGTTTCCGGCCCCATCCGCAGGATTTCCGCGTCATAGGCGTCGGCGATGATCAACCCGGTGCCGTCCGGCAAAAGATCGGTCGGAAAGTCCTGATCCACCGCCCAGAAAAACCGGTCACACCATTCCAGATAGCCCTGCCATTTCTGATCGGTCAGGTAATCGGCGCGGCTGGATTTGCACTCGATCACCCAGATCTCGCCCTTCGGCCCCAGCGCCATCACATCCACCCGCAGCCCCGGCGCGGGCACCAGTTCTTCGACCGCAACAAAGTCGAACTGCCGCAAGGCGCGGCACACCCCGCGCGCAAGGCGCTGGCCGGGCATGGGCGGAAGGCTTTCATCAAGGCTCATCGGCAAAATATGAACCAAAGGTGAACATCGCGCAAGCCCCGCGTTGACGCCACTGGGCATGTGCTTGGGTAAAACCGGCAGAGCAGGTGGCGCGCGCAAGATCTGGGGCCGGGGGATGCATCAGGGCCACCCTTCCGGCTTTCGATCCACAGTCCGGGCACGTCCCTTCTGGAAGGATGCCGGGCGCGGGGTGGAAAACAGCGTCCTGGATTTTGGGCGAAGGAAAAGGGCATGGTTCCCTGCCATTCGCTCAATAGGGCGGCGCTGTTGCACCCGACCCAATGAAGCAGAATAACAACGCCGCAAAACTCTGTCCGCCTTCCGATACACGGAAGGGACACGCAAATGGCAAAGGCCCATTGGATCCAGCACGGCACCGTCGGCAACCTGCAGCCCCGTGGCGCCTATAGACAGGCGGTTTCGGCCCTTTTAGCCCGGCCGGGCCGCGCTTTATTCTGCGCCGTGCTGTGCAAGAGGTGGTCGCGGGCCAGATGCGCCCGCGTAGCGTCATCATCGAATTCCCGCCGCGCGCCGCGGCCACCCAATGCCATCACAGCGCCGAACATCAGCCGACCCGCCGCCTGCGCGCCCGGCATGATACCCATATCTACCCCACATATTTTTCCCAGCGCCCAAATCTTGTGCTAAACTGCCCCTCGCGGGCAACGACCCGCGAAACGGGAAGGGACACACATGAATATCTCTCGGACCTATCTGCTGACGGGATCCTTGTATCTGTTGGTCGGCATCATCCTGGGCATGTATATGGGCGGCAAGCAGGACTTCACGCTTGCCCCTGTTCACGCCCATATCAACCTGTTGGGCTTTACCCTGATGACGCTGTTCGGCGTCGCGTACCGTGTCATGCCGCAACTGGCGGGCAACACCCTGGCGAAGGTGCATTTCTGGCTGCATCAGATCGGCGCCTTCGTGATGCTGATCGGGCTGTTCCTGCTGATGACTGGCAGCATGGCCCCAGAATCCGCCGAAAAGATCCTGCCGGTTTCGGAAATCCTGGTGTTCTTCGGGATGCTGGCCTGGGCGATCAACGTTTTCCGCAGCGCCTGAGCGGTCTGGCAAGGCGGCCCCGCGCCGCCTTGCCGTCAGCCGATCAGGATCACGGCCCAAGCAACCCCGCCCGCAATCGCCGTCAAGGCCACCGCCGCCGATCCGCAATCCTTGGCCTTTTTCGCGCGGGGATGATCCTCGCCCGAGATATAGTCGATCGCCTCTTCCAGCCCGGTGTTCATCAACTCTGCCGCCAGCACCAACAGGCCCAGCGCCAGAATGATCCCCCGCTCTGCCGCCGTCAGGTCCAGCGAAAACGCCAGCGCCGCCGACACCACATTCACCAGCGTCCATTGCCGCAAGGTCTTTTCCGTGGCCCATGCCGCGCACCAGCCCTCCCAGGACCAGATCACCGTATTGGCAAAGCGCTGTGCCTCTGCCACCAAAATCGCCCGCATCGTCCTCTCCCCGGAACCCTCCCGTTCCGGCAGGCATCTGACCAAAATGCAGCCTGCCTGTCTACTGCCCGCAACCCGCACCCACCACTTGACCGAAAGGCGGGATTGCCTGATCCTGCCCCTGCTCCACCCCCATCATCCGCACCGGAAGGCATCCCGATGTCACAGGCCGAAGCCGCAGTCTTTATCCAATGGGGCCGGATGTGGTGCGCCCATGTCTGGATCGGGAACGACCCGAAAAAGCGCGATGAGATGATTTCGGTGATCAACCGGCAACTCAATGCTCTTGGCTTCAAGATCGGGCGCGGCTGGCAGGATTACGATCCGGTGGTGCGCAAGGCCACGGGGCAGCCCACCAGCTATGCGCAACTGGTTGGATGGGCCTCGGGTCAGGGCGACGGCGGCAAGGCGGCGGCGCAGATGTTCCTGAATTGGGCCACCGACGCCGAAACGGGCCTGCTGCACATGCCGACCGAATTGCAGGACATGGCGATCATCACCCATTTCGCCGAAGTCGGGCGCGGCTATGCCTCGGCCCTGACGGATCAGCTTTATCCCCTGATGGCGGCCATCGCGGGGGGCAAAAAGACCTGGGGAAATATGAACGACTTCAGCCCAAGCCTGAAATATGCCGAAGACGGCAAGATGGATTGGAGCGGCACCTGAAGCCGTCCTACCCCTGCGCCGCCTTCTCCACCGCCGCCAGATAGGCTCGCACCGATGTCACCACATGCGCAAAGCGGTCGCCGCCCAGATGCACCCCGCCATACCAGCGCGTCACCACCACGATGTGATCGACCAGCCCGGCGCGTTCCAGCATCTTCAGGATCACCGCCCCTGCCCCTGCCTCGCCATCGTCATTCTTCGTAGAACCACCGTCCGACAGCACCACCGCCCAAGAGTTATGCGTGGCCTTGGCGAATTTCTTCGCCCGCTTCAACTCGACCAGAAACGCCTCAACCCCGGCGCGGCCCAAGACCACCCCGCCCGACACGGCATAGCGCGAGCCCCGGTCGCGCACCGTTTCTTCGATCTGCAACATGCGGCCATCCCACGCTTTCACGGCTTTGCCTTTCCGCCTTAACGCGCGGGCGTCGCAAGGGAAAGCCGGTGCCGCCCGCGCAAAGGGTGCAGCGCGCCAATTTCAGGCAGCCTCTGCTTGCCTGCCCCCCGCCGCCACTGCCACCACCGCGCTGCGCTTGCCCCTCCGGCGTTCTGTGGCATCCATTGGCGCGATAGCGCGGTTCGGTGCGGCCCCGGGGCAAAGGCAGATGGTCATGGATGACAAC
>CAMFLG010000410.1 GCA_945957495.1 uncultured Pseudorhodobacter sp.
CATTGCGCGCTGTGTGTTCCGACCGATTCATGCGCGCCTATGGTCGCACGCATCCGCGCTATGGCGCCATGCGGGCCGATCTGTTCCGCTATGTCATGATCTATCTGCATGGCGGCGCCTATCTGGACCTGAAAAGCGGAACCAGCCGCCCTTTGGACGAAATTCTGCGCACGGATGACCACTTTCTGCTGTCGCAATGGGACAACGGGCCAGAGGGCAAGTTTCCGGGCGTCGGGCGGCACAAATCCATCCGTGATGTGCCCGGCGGCGAGTATCAACAGTGGTTTATCATCGCCGAGCCTGGCCATCCGTTTCTGGCCGCCGCGATCGAGCAGGCGTTGCTGAACATCGAAAGCTATAATCCCTTCGTGCATGGCTATGGTGGGGAAAGCGTGCTGGTCCTGACGGGCCCGCATGCTTACACACGCGCTATCCGCCACATTGAGAATGATCATCCGCACCGGTTCATCTGCGCTTGGCGCGAGGGACTGTGCTACACGATGCTGGAGACCTTGTTCACGCATCAATCGCTGGACGCGGGGCATTACAATCGGCTGCGCTTGTTGCCGGTAACAGCTTTGGGGCTTACGGGCCGAGACTTGTATCGTTTCAAGCTGGTTGAATGGCTGCATTGGCCGACAAGACTGCCTGAAAGACTGGCCAAGCGGCTTCGCAGGCTGAACTATGCCCGCCTGGAACGGCGTCGCGCCCGCCAGATGGCAGGCCCAGACAGGACCAACTGAGGGTTGCGGCCAATCCGCAGCCATGCTTTTGATGCAGGCAGGACCGTGGAGTTTGCCGCCCGAGCGGGCGCTGAAATGCAGAGTAAGGAATTGAAATGACCTCGTTTCTGAAGCCCGGCGTTGCACCAGACCCGGCATTCCAACAACCGCCCTACATTCCGCGCATCCTATGGCAGACCACGCGTGACAAGACCAAGATCCTGCCCGATCTGGCGGCCTGCATCGACAAGCTGAAAGCGGGCAACCCCAAGTGGGAACACCGGCTGTACGATGATGCCTCGCAACTGGCGGCGCTTAGCGCTGTGTGTTCCGACCGGTTCATGCGCGCCTATGCCCGTATTCAGCCGCGCTATGGTGCGGCGCGGGCCGATCTGTTCCGCTATGTCATGGTTTATCTGCATGGTGGCGCCTATCTGGACCTGAAAAGCGGAACCACCCGGCCATTGGACGAAATTCTGCGCCCGGACGATCGCTTTGTCATTTCGCAATGGGATAACGGGCCGGGCGGGATGTTCCCCAAGGCGGGGCTGCGCAAAACGCTGAAAGACATCCCAAAGGGTGAATATGAACAATGGTTCGTGATCGCCGAGCCGGGGCATCCGTTCCTGAAAGCCACGCTTGAACGGGTGATGCACAATATCGAAAACTATAATCCCTATGTACATGGCTATGGCGGCAAAGGCGTACTGATCGTGATGGGGCCGGATGCCTACACGCGCGCCATCCGCAGCCTTGAGGGCCAATACCCCACCCGGCATATCTGTGCCTGGGAAGAGGGGCTGCGCTATACCGTGCTGCCCGGGCTGGAGACGCATCAAAAGCTGGACAAGGGCCATTACAGCCACACCGCCCTGCCGCCGGTAACGAACCTTGGCCTGGCCGGCACTGCCCTGTTGCGCTATAACCTTCTGAATGCGCTGTATTGGCCGGTGGCAAAGCTGCGCATCCTGAACCATGCCCGCATGGCGCGCCGCAATGCCAGGCTCAACGCCCGCCGGGGCTGAGCGCGGCCACTTAATGTCGAGGAACCCGACAATCCATTCGTAAACCGCAGGAACCGCCATGATTGATCTTTCCGTATTCCTTGGCCTTGCCAAGATCGACCTCGGCGCGCTGGTGGATAAGCCGACCGCCCTTATCCCCGGCCAGCAAGAGGCGGCGACCTCGCTGTGGACTTCGCCCGATGGCGCGCTGGATATCGGGGTTTGGGAATGCACGCCGGGGCAGTTTGCGGCGGATCGGTCTGCTGCGGCGGAGTTTTGCTATTTCCTGCAGGGCCGGATCGAGATGACCCACATCGACGGTACGGTGCGAACTCTGGGGCCGGGTGATGCGATCATGCTGCCGCGTGGCTGGAAGGGCAGCTGGAAGATCGTGGAACACACGCGCAAGATCTATGTGTTTCTGACCGACCCGGTGCAGGGGTAGCGTCAGGCGCTGGCGCCGCATCGAAACCGGCGCCGGTCAGGGTGGGCAGAACCGCAGATGCGGGCGATGTGCCAGACAGGTGGGCCGTTCAAAATGCCTTGGATCGCGCCGGGAAGGCGGCTATCCATCAGGCGAGGGCAAAGAGCGGGCGCGATGCAGACAAGGTTCACCCTGCGGCAGTTGGAATATCTGGTCGCGGTGGGCCAGCACGGCTCTGTCACGTTGGCGGCAGAGCAGTTGGCGGTGTCTGCCCCGTCGATTTCCACTGCGATTTCGGCGTTGGAGGCAGAGTTCGGCCTGCCCCTGTTCGTGCGCAAACATGCGCAGGGCATGTCGCCCACCACGGGCGGGCGCGATCTGATCGAGGCGGCCGCGCGGGTGCTGGAGGCGGCGCAGGCGGTGGCGGCGGTGGCCAGCCGACATCTGGGCACGGTGCATGGCACGCTGAAGGTGGGTTGCCTTTCGACATTCGCGCAGATCTTGCTGCCGCAACTGCGCAAATCCTATCAGCAGCTTTACCCCGAGGTGGATTTCCGCCAGTTCGAGCGTCATCAGGTCGGGCTGATCGAGGGCTTGCGCGATGCCAGTCTGGACATCGCGCTGACCTATGATCTGGCGATTCCGGCGGATCTGGAATTTACCACGCTGGGGGTGTTGCCGCCCTTTGCCATTCTGGCCGAAACGCACCCCTTGGCGCAGCAAGCCGTTGTTTCGATTGCCGATCTGGCGGCGCATCCGATGGTGTTTCTGGATTTGCCGCTGAGTGCGGATTACTTCGTGTCGCTGTTCGATCAGGCGGGATTGAAGCCGCGCATTGTTGAACGCACGCAGGATATGGCGGTGGTGCAATCGCTGGTGGGCAATGAGTTGGGCTATTCGATTGCGAACCTGCGGCCACAGTCGGAAATCTCGCCCGATGGCAGGCCGTTGCGGTTTGTGCCCTTGGCCGCGCCGGTGAAGCCGATGCGGCTGGGGTTGCTGTCTGCCCAAGGGGGGCGGGCATCGTTGACGGTGCAGGCCTTTGTCGATCATTGTCGCAAGGTGTTGTCCGAAGGGCTTTTGACGCGGTTTTCGGTGCGGCAGGGGTCTTAGCTGGTTGCTTATCATCAATTAGCGATGGCGTAATTGCGCGAGTGGCATGGCTTCCCTTAACTGCCCGGACTGCCCCTATCCCCGGTCTTATCCAAGAGGTTTCCCTTGCGCGACCCCCGTTATGACATTCTGTTTCAGCCGCAACAGATCGGCCCGTTGACCGCGAAAAACCGGTTCTATCAGGTGCCGCATTGCAATGGCGGCGGCTATCGCGATCCGTCGGCTGCGGCGGCGATGCGGGGGGTGAAGG
>CAMFLG010000411.1 GCA_945957495.1 uncultured Pseudorhodobacter sp.
CATGTTCGACGCGCAGGCCTGGTGGGTGCGCGATGCGATCATGGGGCGGATTGCCATTCCGACGGACCGGGCAGTGCTGGAGAAGGACGTGGCCGACCGTGTGGCGGGCGAAGATGCGGGGCAAGACGCCCATGATGCGATCCACTATCAGGGCGATTATGTGAAAGAGTTGGTGGCGGAAACCGACTATCCGAACTTTGACATTGATGGTGCCTGCGAGGCGTTCTTTGCCTGGAAGGACCACAAGAAGGAAGACATCATGGCCTTCCGCAACCACGCCTACCGGTCGGTCATCACCG
Source organism: uncultured Pseudorhodobacter sp. (assembly GCA_945957495.1). GTDB lineage: Bacteria > Pseudomonadota > Alphaproteobacteria > Rhodobacterales > Rhodobacteraceae > Cypionkella. Next base: position 300 of record CAMFLG010000411.1, read on the forward strand.
GCACGATGGCGCCGATCCACCACACCCCGTGGAAAGACGCGTTGGAAGACAGCATGGAAAGCTATCTGAAGAACTGAGGCAGCCCACCCCAGAGTGCATTCAAAACAGGGGCCCCGGAGCATTCCAGGGCCCCTTCTGCTGGATGTCCCGGGCCGGGACATTTTTAAGATCATTATATTTCAATATCTTAGATGGTTCGCATTAAGGCTTTGTTAAGAAAATCTTTGCCCCGCCCCAAAACGCCCCCGCACCGATTGCGATGCCAAAGCCTTAGTCTTTGCCGATCATCACATCCGAAGCCTTGACGACGGCATAGGCTTTTTCGCCCACTTTCAGGCCCAGTTCGGCAACCGCCTCGTTGGTGATCGAGGATGTGATGACTGCCCCGCCAATATCCAGCCGAACATGCGAGGTGACGGTGCCGGTCACAATCTCGACCACCGTGCCCGCGATGACATTTCGTGCGCTTAACCGCATTTTGAATCCTCCAGATCGGACATAACGTTATGTCGGTATGGCTATAACGCAGATTCAAAGCCACAAACAAGGTCCGTCAGGACTGCGCCGTTAGGCCGCGCAGCAGCGCTCTTTGCAGATTGGCGTTGATCTTCGTGGCGGCGGCGCTGAAATCGGCGAGACGCAGGGCAACTTCGGCCTCAAGCCGGGCGGCGGCGCTGGCACCGATCGCCTGATGCAGGGCGGCACGGTAGGCGGGGATTGCCTGCCAATCGGCGACGGTGGAGGGCAGGATCTCCAGATGGTATTGCACGCCCCAGGCATGTGCACCTACCCGCATTGCTTGCACGGCGCAGGCGGCGTTGCCCGCCAGAACCACGGCGCCGGGCGGCAGGCGCGTCACCTCGACGCCGTGCCATTGCAGCGTGGTCATCCGGGCAGGCAGCCCGGCAAACAACGGATCGGTTGCGGCGGCAGGCGTCTGCGTCACCTCGGCAAGCCCCACCTCGGGCCGAGCCATCGGGCGGGCCTCACCGCCCAAAGCCACCGCGAGCAGTTGATGGCCCAGACAGATGCCGAAATAAGGGCGGCGCAGGCCCTGCACCCAAGTGCGGATGGCGGCCTTTTCGGCGATCAGCCACGGGTGCAGGTCTTCTTGCCAGACATCCATCGGCCCGCCCATGACCGCCAGCAGATCAAACCCCTCCAACGCCGGGATCGCATCGCCTTCGTCCAGCGCCACGACATTCATGACATGGCCTTCCGCGGCCCAAAGTTCGGCAAAGGCGCCGGCGGTTTCGCAGGCAAGATGTTGGAAGATCAGGATATTCAAGGCGACCCTGGGTGTTGGTGGCAGATGTCAGAGCCTCCGGCGGGGATATTTGAGAACAGATGAAACGGCAAAGGGGCGCCGGGTGATCCGCCGCCCCTTTGAACCGATCTTACGCCGGGATCAGATATCCAGCGTGTTTTCGTGTTCCCAACGCGAGAAATGGCCGACGTAGCTATCCCATTCGCGGCGCTTCAGTTTCAGATAGGCGGCCGAGAATTCCTCGCCCATCATCGCCTTCAGGGTCTTGTCGCGGTCATATTCGCGCAGCGCGTCCAGCAGGTTCAGCGGCAGTTTCGGCGCGCCTCTGACGGTGTGGCCCTGCGTGTACATGTCGATGTCATAGCGTTTGCCCGGATCGGCATTGGTCCGGATGCCGTCTAGCCCCGCCGCAAGGATCACCGCCTGCATCAGGTAGGGGTTGGCCGCGCCATCGGGCAGGCGCAGTTCGAACCGGCCCGGCCCCGGCACGCGCACCATATGGGTGCGGTTGTTGCCGGTCCACGTGACGGTATTCGGTGCCCAGGTCGCGCCGGACGAGGTGCGCGGCGCGTTGATGCGTTTGTAGCTGTTCACCGTCGGGTTGCAGATCGCCGCCAAGGCCGAGGCGTGTTTCATGATGCCGCCGAGGAAGGTGCGGCCCCGGTCTGAAAGGCCCAGTTCCTTGCTGTCATCCGAGAAAGCGTTTTTCTTGCCGTCCAGATCCCAGACAGAGATATGCGCGTGGCAGCCCGAGCCGGTCAGGCCCTTGAAGGGTTTCGGCATGAAGGTGGCGCGCAGCCCGTGCTTTTCGGCCACCGATTTCATCATGAATTTGAAGAAGCTGTGCTTGTCGGCGGTTTGCAGCACGTCATCGTATTTCCAGTTCATTTCGAACTGGCCGGTGGCATCCTCGTGGTCGTTCTGGTAGGCCTCCCAGCCCAATTCCAGCATGTAATCACAGACTTCCGAGATCACGTCATACTGGCGCATCACCGCCTGCTGATCATAGCAGGGCTTTTCGGCGGTATCGTAGGGGTCGGCCACCTTGTCGCCTTCGGGGGTCAGCAGGAAGAATTCCGGCTCTACCCCGGTTTTCACCCGCAAGCCCTCTTTCGCGGCTTCGGCGACCAGATTGATCAGCACATTGCGCGGCGCCTGATCGACGGGTTTGTTTTCCATCACGCAGTTCGAGGCAAGCCAGGCCACCTCTTTCTTCCACGGCAGTTGGATCACCGAGGACGGGTCCGGCACGGCCATCATGTCGGGGTGGGCGGCGGTCAGATCAAGCCAGGTGGCAAAGCCTGCAAAGCCCGCGCCATCCACGGCCATGTCGTTGATCGCCTGACGCGGCACCAGTTTCGCGCGCTGTCCACCGAAGAGGTCGGTGTAGGACACCATGAAGTATTTGACGCCCTTTTCCTTGGCCCATTTTTCCAGGTCTTTGACCATTTTTTAGCTCCCTGTCGCATTTGTGCGCCGGGCCCTGCCCTGCGCCGGTAAGGAATGAATATGGGCGGCCAGCGGGCCGCCCATCAAGTCAGAAGCCGTTGCGGCCCGGGATCCAGTTGGTTCCCGCCAGCGGAACGCCTGCCATTGCGGCACCTTCGATGGTCAATGCGCAGAGATCTTCCGGTTCAAGGTTGTGCAGGTGGTTCTTGCCGCAAGCGCGCGCGATGGTCTGCGCCTCCAGCGTCATCACCTTGAGGTAGTTTTTCAACCGGCGACCGCCAAGGATCGGGTCAAAGCGGTTGAAAAGCTCTGGGTCCTGGGTGGTGATCCCGGCGGGATCCTTGCCCTCGTGCCAGTCGTCATAGGCGCCCGCGGTGGTGCCAAGCTTTTGGTATTCCGCCTCAAGTGCCGGGTCATTGTCGCCAAGCGCGATCAGGGCGGCGGTGCCGATGGCGACGGCATCGGCACCCAGGGCCATGGC
>CAMFLG010000412.1 GCA_945957495.1 uncultured Pseudorhodobacter sp.
ATATACAGCCGTTCTGGTTCATCTGCGGCAGAGCAGATCAGCCGTACCTTTGCCTCGTAAAGCGCGTCGATCAGGGTGACAAAGCGTTTCGCCTCGTTGTAGTTCGAGGCGGAAAGCTGTGGAATATCCTCCAGGATCAGCACGCGCACGGCACCCGCGATCGCCAGAAAATCCGCGGGGCCCAAAGGCTTGGCGCACAAATCCCAGAACGACGCCCGCCCGACGCCATTGGCAAAGCGCGGCAGTTCGGTGACGCGACCATTGACGGGAAGGCGCAGCACCTCGCCCGGTGCGCCGCCGGTCAGGTCGTTCCAGATCGCGGCAATCTCGCCTTTCACCTTGCCGGCAGGGTGGAAATACACCTTGGCCCCGGTCAGCCGGTGCTGGCGGTAATCGGTGGGGCTTTGCAGTTGGGCCACATCCAGCCGGTCGCGCAGCATGGCGATGAAGGGCAGGAACAGCGCGCGGCTAAGCCCGTCCTTGTACAGATCCTCGGGCGGGCGGTTCGAGGTGGTGACGATCACCACCCCCGCCGCCAACAGCTTTTCAAACAGCCGCCCCACGATCATCGCATCGGTGATGTCGGTGATCTGCATTTCGTCAAAGGCCAAAAGCCTTGTGTCGCGTGCCACCGCATCGGCCACCGGCGCCAGCGCGTCATCAACGCCCTTCTTGCGGGCCTCGTGCATGCCGTGGTGAACCTCTTGCATGAAGGCCTGGAAATGCACCCGGCGTTTCTGGGCGATCCCGGTGTTCTGGTAGAACAGATCCATCAGCATCGACTTGCCGCGCCCGACCCCGCCCCACAGGTACAGCCCCTTTGGCGGCGCAACCGGCTTGGCGAACAGCCCGGCGAACAACCCGACGCGGCGGGTGGCATTCGCCTCCAGCCAGGCGCGCAGGTCTTCCAGTTTCGGCAGCACGGCGGCCTGCCCCGGATCAGGACGCAAGGCTCCGTTTGTAACCAAAGTGTCATAAAGTTCGGGAAGGGTCTGGCGCATGCTGCTTGATAGCGAAGGCCGCGGCGCCCGAAAAGGCGGCATTGCAGCATCACTTGCGAATTGAGGCAAGAAACGGGCGGAAAACTTCTTGCTTGATCAAAAAACCGAACGTAGCGTCATTGCAAAATATCGTGATTTCCCCTTGCTTTTCGAGAGGCATCCTCGCATGTTCGTCGCCCCCTCCGTTGACAATTCGCTGCAATCCAGCCCGGTCTCGCACAATTCGGTGCGCCAGATCGGGATCCGGCAGCGCAGCCTGCGCCGCCATTGCCGCCTGGGCCGTGCGACAGAGTTGGTGTTCATCCTGGTGACGGGCGCGACACTGGCGCTGTCGGACGGGGCCGAGGCGCAGACTTGGGATGGCGGCGCCCTCACCACCGATTGGAGCACCGCTGCGAACTGGAACAACGACGCTGTGCCACTTGCTGGCGATACCGTCACGATTTCAGGGGCGGGCGGGGCCAACCAGCCGAACGTCAACACCAACCAGGCCGTGACGCAGACCAACGTTTCTGCGGGCACGCTGAGTGTCACCGCCACGTTGACCTCGCCCGTCACGGTTTCGGGCACCGGCAATCTGAACATCCTGTCGGGCGGCGCGGTTGTGGGCAATGTGGCGGCAGGTGGTGCCACGGTGTCCAATGCGGGCGGCATCCTGGGCAACCTGAGCGTTACCGCAGGTGTTGTCGATAACGGCAGCAATGTGATGGGCACGACGACGGTTTCGGGTGGCACCTTGAACCTGAACGCGAACAGCAACCTGGAAAACAGCCTGGCATTTACCGTCAATGGCGGTCTGGTGAACGTCAACGCTTCGGATTCTGTGGGCAGCCTGAGCGGCAGCGGCGGCACCATTGACGTCGATGCGGGGCAAATCCTTTCGGCGGGCGGCAACAATACATCGACAACCTACTCCGGGAACATCGCCGGTACGGGCACGTTGACCAAGATGGGCACCGGCACGTTGACGCTGGATGGTGCCAGCAGCAGCACCGGGACACTGAGTGTCCTCTTCGGGCAAGTTTCCGTCACCGGGACGGGGACGATCAACACCGGCACGATTTTCATCGGCGGTGCTGGCACATTGAACGCGGATGGCGGTGCGCTGGCCGGATCCAACGCTGTAACTGGCAATGGCCAGTTGAACATCACGGGCGATGAAACCATCGAGAACATGTTCGACTTTAAGGGCGGCACCGATATTGGCGCGGGAGCAACCCTTACATTGGCTGGCAATGCGACCTATTCGCTTTCCGGCGCTATTACCGGGGCTGGCAACCTGACGGTGGACGGCGCGGATGTGAACAACCTGAACACCACGGCCAAGACCTATACCGGTTCGACCAATGTGAAGTCGGGTGTGCTGGTGGTTGGCGTGGCCATCGCCTCGACCGATGTGAACGTTTCGGGCGGGGCGCTGGCGACGACCAATGGCAGCCTGGCGGCTGGAACCGATCTGGATATCAGCGGCGGTTCGGTTGATGTGATGGACAATGACACCATCGCCTCGGCAACGATGTCGGGTGGCAGCATCGTGGGCGATTCCACGTTGACGGTGACGGGCACCTACGGCCAGTCGGGCGGCACGCTCGCCTCTGGCGTGACGGTGAACGCGGGCGGGGCCAAGACTCTGTCGGGCGGCACCATCGCCGGCACGCTGGGCGGTGCGGGCGCGACTTCGGTTACGGGTGGCACGACCACCCTTTCGGGCACGATCAATGGCGGCGCGACCACGGTGAATACCGGGGGCGTTCTGGCAGTAAACGGTGGCGCGGTAAGCGGCGTTCTTAACCTTTCGGGCGGCACGCTGCGCGGCGCGTCAAACACCACCCTTTCGGGCGCAGCCGTCAACGTCGCTGCTGGCACGACCAGCACAATTTCGGCTGCGGCGGGCACGAAGTTGACCGTTGCCCCGACCTCCGTCGGCTTTGGCGCAGGCTCTACCACCGTCATCGGCTCGACCACCGATACTGGCACTGTCACCATCAACCCTGCCTCCACACTGGCGATCGACAACGGGGCTGACCTGCGGGTCGCGGGCGGCACGCTGGCCATCGAGAGCACTGGCCTGGGCCTTGGCAGTGTGGTGCTGAGCAACGTCGGCGGTCTGGTGCTCAACCGCGATATCACCGTCGATGCGGGCGCGACGGTGGATGTCGCGGGCAACAGCATCGGCATCGCGAACCTGACCGGCGGCGGCACCGTGACCAACAGCGGCGCGGCTGCAACCGTGACGCTGGAAAGCGATCAGTCCACCGAATTCTCGGGCGTGATCAAGGATGGCGCGGGCGCAATCGCCGTGACCAAGACGTTGGCCGGAACCATGACGCTTTCGGGTGCGAACACTTATACGGGCACCACGACGGTCAGCGCGGGCACCTTGCATGTGACGGGGTCGCTGGCCAGCAGCAGCATCATCAACATCGACGCGGGCGCCACGCTGACCGCTGCGGACGGCGCAATTTCCAGTGTTGTCACCAACAACGGGGT
>CAMFLG010000413.1 GCA_945957495.1 uncultured Pseudorhodobacter sp.
CGTTCTGGTCGTGCGCTGCCGCGACACGGCGGCCAAGCAGAGCCTTCGCCCCACAACCGATGTGGACGACTGGCAAGTAGGTATCTGAGGTCATGGCAACCGTCCCACCACCCACCGGCAGCACGCCCCCGGCCGCCTCGAACGGATCGCAGGCCACCACCGTGACCTCTGGCACGCTGATCATGGGCACTTACCAGATCGAGCGTCTGATCAACTCTGGCGGCATGGGCGAGGTTTACCGCGGCCACAACGTTCACAACGGCGAACCCGTCGCCATCAAGATCGTGCTGCCCAGCCTCGCGCATGACGCCAAGATCGTGGCGCTGTTCCAAAAGGAATCGACGGTTCTGTCGCGGCTTAGCCACGAAGCCATCGTGCGCTATCACGTCTTTACGGTAGACCCGACCATCGGGCGGCCCTGCATGGTGATGGAATTCGTGTCCGGCACCGCCATGTCGGACCGCATCGAACAGGGGCCGATGCCCACCGCCGATGTGAAGGTCATGCTGAGCCGCATCGCCTCGGGTCTGGAAAAGGCCCACCGCGCCGGGGTGGTCCACCGCGATCTTTCGCCCGACAATATCATTCTGGAAGAGGGCAAGGTTGAACACGCCAAGCTGATCGACTTTGGCATCGCCAAATCCTCGTCCTTTGGCGCGGGCACGCTGTTGCAGGGCCAGTTCGCGGGCAAGTTCAACTGGGTCGCTCCTGAACAACTGGGCGCCTTTGGCGGCCATGTCGATGGCCGCTCTGACATCTATTCGCTGGCACTGATCACCGCTGCCGCCTCCAAGGGCGAAGTGTTGCAGAGGGGCGCCTCGATTGTGGATGCTGTGGGCAAACGTTCGTCCGTGCCGGATCTGACCGGGGTTGACCCGGCGCTGGTGCCGCTGTTGTCGTGGATGCTGAACCCCGATCCGGCCAAGCGCCCCGACAGCATGGCAGCCGTCATCGCCGCCGTGGACACGCCCGCGCTGATCCCGCAGCCGGTCGCACCCGTGCCGCCGCCGCCCGATCCCAACCGCACCGTGATTGGGGAAATTCTGCCGGTTTTTGATGGCGCGGCGCCTGCCGCCCCTAAATCGGCACCCCCGCCGCCGCAACCCTCTGCCCCGCCTGCCGCGCGCACGGCGGCGCCGGCTGGGGCAACCGTGGTATCTGGCGTGCAGGGCGAGACCGAGGATATCAGCCCCTTCGGTGCCCCTGCTGCGAAACCCACGCCCGCGCCCGCCGCCGTGGCTGTGCCAGAGGCGAAAAAAGGCAAGGGCGGCATGGTCGCCGTGATCGCGGTTCTGGCCTTGGGCGGCGGTGCCGCCGGGGCCTATTTCGGCGGCGTGTTCGATTCGAAACCCGCCACACCGGTGGATTCCAACAGCCAAGCCGCCACCGAAGATGCGGCCAAGGCCGAGGCAGAGGCAAAAGCCGCCGCCGATGCCGCTGCCGCCGAAAAAGCCGCGGCTGACAAGGCGGCTGCAGACAAGGCCGCAGCCGATCAGGCCGCCGCCGACAAGGCTGCTGCGGATCAGGCTGCTGCCGAAAAGGCCGCTGCGGACAAGGCTGCTGCAGACAAGGCCGCCGCAGACAAAGCCATCGAAGAACAGCGCGCCGCCGCCGTGACAGAACAGGAAAAAGCCGCCGCCGAAAAGGCAGCCGCCGATCAGGCTGCTGCCGAAAAGGCTGCGGCAGAGAAAGCCGCTGCGGATAAAGCCGCTGCTGAACAGGCGGCTGCCGAACAGGCGGCCAAAGATAAGGCTGCGGCAGAGCTTGCTGCGGCAGAACAGGCCGCCAAAGACAAAGCCGCAGCCGAACTGGCCGCTGCGGAAAAAGCTGCGGCGGAACAGGCTGCTGCCGACAAGGCCGCTGCCGAAAAAGCCGCCGCTGAAAAGGCTGCGGCCGACAAGGCTGCGGCAGATCAGGCCGCCGCAGAGAAGGCTGCGGCTGAACAAGCTGCCAAGGACAAGGCCGCCGCCGAACTTGCTGCGGCAGAGAAAGCTGCTGCCGAACAGGCCGCCAAGGACAAGGCTGCAGCAGAACAAGCTGCCGCTGAAAAGGCCGCTGCCGACAAGGCTGCGGCAGAGCAAGCCGCCGCTGAAAAAGCTGCCGCCGACAAGGCCGCTGCGGAAAAGGCGGCTGCCGAACAGGCCACGGCGGCAAAAGCCGCCGCCGCTGCCGCGCGCGCCGCCAAGGACGAGGCTGATCGCAGCGCCATCGCCGCCGCCGCCAAAGCCGACCCGATCGGCACACAAATGGCCTATCTCGCCGATTACCTGGCGCCGCTGTGTACCTTTGTCAGCGTGGCCGACGCCCGCGCCGAGGGTTTTGTACTGGACGGCTTCACCACCGATCCGAAGAACCTTGACGGCTTTGTTGAAAGCTGGGCCGCGCATACCTCGCTGACCCCGACGTTGAACACCCACACAATCACCCCGGGCCAATGTGCGACCATCGACTTTGCCCACCGCCACCAGACCACCGATTCCGATCCGCTGGGCCTAAGCCTGGAAAAACCGGCCGAGGTGGTGAAAAGCGGCGATACGGTTACGGGCAAGGTGGACGGTCTGGAAGGCCGCAGCGTCACGCTGTTCCTGTTCAGCGAGGCGGGCGGCGCCACCAACCTGAAACCCTGGACCACCGAAAACCCGGATGGCACCGTCAGTTTCGCCTTTGATCTGACCTTGCAGAAAGGCGCGCCACCTGCACCGCAACTGCTTGTGGCCGTGGCCAGCGACAAGCCGCTGCCGACGCTGGATCAGGTGCCCGCGGGCGTGACCAGTGAAACGCTGGTGCCCTTCCTGGAACAGCAGTTCGCGCAGGCCGGGGTCACTCCGGCGCTTGGGATCAGCTATTTCCGGCTGGAACGCTGACGCAGGATGCAGGGGCCCGGCGTCGAACACCGCTATCCTGCCCATGGCGGCGGGCTTTTCTTGCCAGACCGGGGGGCGTTCTGTAACATGCTACCACGCTTTGCATATTTTTCCGGATTTTGCCGCCTCGACCCATTTCAAAGAAAGCGATACCGCTATGCCCGCTTTTGATCAGTCTACTCGCCTGGCCCAGCTGTTTACCCCGCTTCCGGCTGGCGATATCGTCCTGCTTGACATGCACGGCAGTGAGTTCGTGAACGGTGATACCGTTTATTTCGTGCGTGCGCTGACGCCAAAAGGCGTCGCAGAGATAGAGCCCTTGTTGGGCGAACCGATGAGCATCAAGATCGATTCGGTGTCGCAGACCCCGCGCGATATTCATCTGCTGGTCGATGCCATCCATTATCTGGGCGCGCAGGATCAGAACCATCTTTACGAATTTGAATTGCGCCCCTGGCTTTGGATGCTGGGGCGGCGGATCAATTCGCGGATATTCAAAGAAAAAAGCGTAGCTGACATCATCCGCCAAATCGCGTCTGAACATGGCATCGGCGGCCAGATGGCGCTGGATATCAAGGCAAACTGTGCCAATGATCCGGTGGAGTATCTGGTTC
>CAMFLG010000414.1 GCA_945957495.1 uncultured Pseudorhodobacter sp.
CAAGATCGACAATCACACCGCCGATTATGACATCGTGCGCAAGATGCGCGCCTCGATCCTGGTGCTGGGGCCGATGCTGGCGCGCGACGGCCATGCCATCGTGTCGCTGCCGGGCGGCTGTGCCATTGGTGCGCGCCCGGTTGACCTGCATCTGAAGGCGTTGGAGGCGATGGGGGCCGAACTGGACCTGCGCGACGGCTATGTCCACGCCAAGGCGCCGGGCGGGCGGCTGCACGGGGCGGTGGTCGAATTTCCCTTCGTCTCGGTCGGGGCCACGGAAAACGCGCTGATGGCGGCAACGCTGGCCAAAGGCACCACGGTGATCAAGAACGCCGCGCGCGAGCCCGAGATTGTCGATCTGGCGGTCTGCCTGCGCCGGATGGGCGCGCAGATCGAAGGCGAGGGCACCAGCACCATCACCATTCAGGGCGTTGACCGGCTGGGCGGGGCCACGCATCCGGTCGTGACAGACCGGATTGAGTTGGGCACCTACATGCTGTTGCCTGCGATTTGCGGTGGCGAGGTGGAATGTCTGGGCGGGCGGATGAGCCTTGTCGGCGCCTTTGCCGAAAAGCTGGACGAGGCGGGGATTTCGGTGACGGAAACCGAACGCGGGCTGAAAGTGTCGCGCAAGAATGGCCGGGTGAAGGCCGTCAATGTGGTGACAGAGCCGTTCCCGGGTTTCCCGACCGACCTGCAGGCGCAGATGATGGCGCTCTTGTGCACGGCGGATGGCGTTTCGGTACTGGAAGAAAAGATTTTCGAGAACCGCTTCATGCATGCGCCGGAACTGCTGCGTATGGGGGCAAAGATCGACGTGCATGGTGGCACCGCCACCGTGACGGGTGTGGAAAAACTGCGCGGCGCGCGGGTGATGGCGACAGATCTGCGTGCCTCGGTGTCGCTGATCCTGGCCGGGCTTGCGGCCGAGGGCGAAACCGTGGTCAGCCGGGTTTACCATCTGGATCGCGGCTATGAACGGGTGGTTGAAAAACTGCGCGGTGTCGGCGCCCAGATCGAACGGATCAGCGCATGACGGATGCCCGGTTTGAAGACGGTGACGACGCGCCGCTGCGTCTGATCGCGCAAGATGCCGAGGGCTTGGGCGTGCTGGCGGCGCTGGTGCAGGACGCGGTGTTTCCGGCGACGGAAATGACCTATGCCAAGACCCGCCGCCGCTTTGCGCTGATGCTGAACCGCTTCCGCTGGGAGGATCTGCCCGCCGCCGAAGCCGCCGGGCGCCGGGTAGAGCGGGTGCAATCCCTTCTGGTGTTTGAAGATGTGATGGCGGTGCAAAGCCAGGGCTTTGATCGACGCGACAAGGACACGGTGATGTCCTTGCTGGACATGACCTTTGCGCCGGGCGCCGATGGCACCGGGCGCGTTGTGCTGGTGCTGGCGGGCGATGGCGAGATTGCCCTGTCGGTGGAAAGCCTTGACGTCACGCTGCGCGACGTGACGCGGCCCTATCTGGCACCGTCTGGCAAGGCCCCGACCCACCCCGCAGGGTGACGGGGCGCTGCCTTCGGCCCGTGATCAGCTTTTGGGTTTGGTGCCGTTGATCACCACACCGGATTTGGTGCTGGGGGTGGCGATGGCCGGTTTCGGCTGTTCCTTCTTCGGCTTTTTCACGTCTTTCTTGCGCTTGTCCATGCCTTTGGCCATTGCCGTCTCCCCCTGTCGCGGGCCATCCGTTTGGCCCTGCGGCGATGTTACACCGGTTTGTGGGGCTTGGCTTGCGCCAAATGTCACTCGGCGGCCAGCGGGGCCTTGAACCGCGCGGTCGATTGGTCGCAGGCATAGGCATTGATCATCGGATAGGGGTTGGCGGCCAGCGCATCGACCGCATTGATGATGAAATCCGCCTTGGCATCGCTGGACAGCACCGACAGGTTCAGCCGGGTCCAGCCGGGTTTCTGCATCTCTTCGCCGGACAGGATCGCGGCGCGCAGCGCCTCGGACGCGGCTTTGTCGATGTTCAGCAAGCGGTGGGCGTAGGGCCCGGCACAGGCGCAACCGCCACGCGCCTGCACGCCATAAACATCCGACAGCATCTTGGTGAACAGTTGCTGATGCACCATGCCGCCGCTGTGCGGATCGCGGATGCGCAGGGAAAAGATCGGCAGGCGGTGAGGGGCCGCGTCATTGCCCATGATCTGGATATTCGGGTTGCGGCCCCAGACGGCCAACGCGCGCTGACGCAATTCCTCGTGCCGGGCATCCATGAAGCCCTGACCGATGGCCTCTTTCACCACAAAGCAAAGCGCCGCGCGGATATCGCCCACCACATTCGGCGTGCCCGCCTCTTCGCGCACGGCGATGTCGGCGGAATAGTCATGCCCCCAGGGCGAGACAAAGCGCACCGTGCCGCCCCCGGCAAAAACCGGGGTATTGCGCGAAACTGCCGCCTTGCGCACAATCATCACGCCCGACGCGCCCGGCCCGCCGATGAATTTGTGCGCTGAAACCACGACCGCATCCTTTTCGGCATCGGTCCCGGCCTTCATGTCGATGGCAAGATACGGCCCGCCGCCGGCGTAGTCCCAGACCGCCAGCGCGCCGTGGCGTTTGAGCAGCCGCGTCACCGCATCGGCATCCGTTACGATGCCGGTGACGTTCGAGGCCGCCGAAAACGTGCCGACCTTCAGCGCATCACCCGCCGCGATCAGCGCGGATTCCAACTGCGCCAAATCCGGCCCGCCCGTCGGTGCCTCGGCAATTTCCACCACCGTGGCACCGCTTTCGCGCCAGGGCAGGATGTTGGAATGATGTTCGTAAGGCCCGATGAACACGACCGCGCCGCGCCCGGACTGCACCGCCTCTGGCACACCCAGCAGCGACACGATCCGGTTCAGCCCCGCTGTGGCACCAGACCCAGCAAAGACGGTGGCAAAACGGTCGTCCGCGCCGCAGGCCCGCGCGATCACCGCCCGCGCCGCGCGCCGCATCTGCGTCATCTGCGCGCCGCAAAACGATGCCTCGGTGTGGCTGTTGGCATAGTAGGGCAGCACATGCTCCATCATGAAGCTTTCCACCTGCCGCAGGGCGCGGCCAGAGGCGACGTAATCGGCATAAACCAGCTTTTGCGGCGCATTCAGACCCGGGATCATCATGCCTTCGCCGATCACCCCATCGCGCAGCTTTGCAATCCGGTCCATCCCGGCCAGATCGGCGGCAAACTGATCGAAAAGGTCGGGGGCGCTGGCGATGTGCATGGGGGTTTCCTGTGATCCTGTGCGAAGATCATACATCTTGCCATGCCGCGAAAACTTCCTCATTCTTTAGCCTGAAATCATCATAATTGGGTCATATGAATGGAAAATACGCATAAACCAGATCATATTGACCGTCGTATCCTGCGGGTGCTGCAACGCGATGCCTCACTCTCGCAGCGCGACCTGGCGGAACAGGTCGGCATGTCGCAGAACGCCTGCTGGCGGCGCTTGAAGGCGCTGCGCGACAGCGGGCTGA
>CAMFLG010000415.1 GCA_945957495.1 uncultured Pseudorhodobacter sp.
ATTGCGATGGCCGTGGGCGCGGAGTTCCGCCGCGAGGCGAGCAAATCGGCCGCGCCGAAAGAATCCGCCAGCAGGCATAAACCTGCAACGCATCGGCGTTCACGATCACCCGGCCGTCGCGCGCGGCCAGCTCCATCGCAAAGGCTGATTTGCCGCTGGCCGTCGGCCCCGCGATCAGCACCGGTGCCTCCCGCGAAATCCGCTGCAATTCGAACGCCACGCCGCCTCCTTCACATTGGCCCAAATACTCCACGGGGGTCCGGGGGTGTGAAACCCCCGGCGCCTGCCCCGCAAAGCGACGCAGCCCGTCGCTTCCGCAGTTGAACCTGCGACGGTTTTGCGACATTTTGCGCGCCAGTCAATCCAGAACCACCAGATCAAGGAATCCGCCATGTCTGACCTCGGCGAAAAGAAAGTGACCTACGACCGGGTCATGCTGAAAATCTCGGGCGAGGCGCTGATGGGGGATCAGGGCTATGGCCTGCACCCACCCACGGTGCAGCGCATCGCCGAAGAGGTGAAATCGGTGCGCGATCTGGGGGTCGAGATTTGCATGGTGATCGGCGGCGGCAACATCTTTCGCGGGCTGCAAGGCTCGGCGCAGGGGATGGAGCGGACGACAGCCGATTACATGGGCATGCTTGCCACAGTGATGAACGCGCTGGCGATGCAGGCGGCGCTCGAATCGCTGGGCGTGTTCACCCGGGTGATTTCGGCGATCCCGATGGATCAGGTCTGCGAACCCTACATCCGCCGCCGCGCCGTGCGCCATCTGGAGAAAAAGCGCGTCTGCATCTTTGCCGCAGGCACCGGCAACCCCTATTTCACCACCGACACGGCAGCAACGCTGCGCGCCAATGAGATGGCCTGTCAGGCGATCTTCAAGGGCACCAAGGTGGACGGGGTCTATGACAAAGACCCCAAGAAACACGCCGACGCCAAACGCTATGACACCGTCAGCTATGACGAGGTGCTGCAAAAGCATCTGGGCGTGATGGACGCCTCTGCCATCGCACTCGCCCGCGACAATGACCTGCCGATCATCGTGTTCTCCTTGGATGAACCCGGCGGCTTCCGGGGTATTCTGGCGGGCAAGGGCACCTATACCCGCGTGCAGGGCTGAATTTTCGCCGTAAGGTGGGCAATATTGCCCACCCTACGAACACTGTACCGCAAGACCGTCTTGCTGTTATAGAAGGCAAAACCGGGCGCGGCCCGGGCAGACTTGCCAAAGAGGATCTGATGTCAGACGACCTAGAAATTGACCTTGATGCCATCCAGCGCCGCATGGACGGGGCGATGACCGCGCTCAAGACCGAATTTGCCAGCCTGCGCACCGGCCGCGCCTCGGCCTCGATTGTCGAGCCGATCATGGTGGACGCCTACGGCCAACTGACCCCGATCAACCAGCTTGGCACCGTCAACGTGCCGGAACCGCGCATGGTGGTGATCAACGTCTGGGACAAGGGCATGATCCAGAAGGTCGAAAAGGCGATCCGCGAAAGCGGCATCGGCATCAACCCGATCACCGACGGCCCGCTGATCCGCCTGCCGATCCCCGAATTGAACGAGGAACGCCGCAAGCAACTGTCCAAGGTCGCGGCAGGCTATGCCGAAAGCACCAAGGTCGCCATCCGCAACGTGCGCCGCGACGGCATGGACCAGATCAAGAAGGCCAAGGCCGCCGGCATGGGCGAAGACGATCAGAAGATGTGGTCGGACGAGGTGCAGGATCTGACCGACAAGGCGATTGCCGCCGTTGACCGCGCGCTAGAGCATAAACAAGCCGAGATCATGCAGGTCTGACGCAGACCTGTTGCAGTCGGGATGGTTTGGGGTACAGCCTCGGCAGACGAGGAACGGTGAAGAGGTAGGGCGTGGGCCTAGGCGACAAATCCGATCCGGCGGGCCTGCGCATTGCAGAGCATGTTGCCATCATCATGGATGGCAATGGCCGCTGGGCGACGAATCGCGGCTGGCCGCGTCTGGTCGGCCACCGCAAGGGCGCCGAACGGGTCAAGGAAATCGTCCGCTGCGCCCCCGATATCGGCATCCGCTGGCTGACGATCTATGCGTTTTCCACCGAGAACTGGAAACGATCTACCGAAGAAGTCCTTGGCCTGATGACGATTTTCGCCCGCTATATCGAACGCGAGGCGGATCGGCTGGCGGCAGAATCGGTGCGGATGCGCTTTATCGGCGACCGCTCGCGTCTGGACCCGAAACTGCAGCGCCTGATGGCCGGGATCGAGGCGCGCACCGCGCCCTATTCACGGCTGAACCTGACGGTGGCGATCAACTATGGCGGTCGGGACGAGATTCTGCGCGCGACCCGCCGCGTCGCGGCCGAGGTTGCGGCAGGGCGGATGACCCCCGATCAGATCAATGACGCGCTGCTGTCCTCTTATCTCGACACCGCCGATCTGCCCGACCCCGATCTGGTGATCCGCACCTCGGGCGAAACCCGGACTTCGAATTTTCTGCCCTGGCAGACCGCCTATGCGGAATACGAATTCGTCGAAACCCTGTGGCCGGATTTCACCCCCGCAGAGCTGGCCGCCATCGTGGCGCGCTTTGGCAACCGCGAACGCCGCTTTGGCGGGGCGGTGTCGGCATGAGCGCGCCGTCCGACCGGTGGGCCGATTTGCGCCCGCGCGTGCTGTCGGCCATCGTGATGGTGGCGATTGGCGCGGTTGAAATCTGGCTGGGCGGCGCGTCGTTCCTGCTGCTGATCACGGCGCTGACCTCGGTGATGATCTGGGAACTGGCGCGGCTGACCGATCAGCGCCATCCCGAACGCGCCTATATGATTGCCGCGCTGGCCTTCGTTGTCCTGATGATGGATGAGGGCTGGCCCTCGGTTTCGGCATGGCTGGTGTTTCCCTTCGTGCCGCTGGCCTTTCTGGTCACGCCGCGCGCGCAGCGTGATGCCGCCGCCGCGATTTCGGTGGCGATCATGGTTTCGGGGCATGGCCTGTTCGTGCTGCGGGATGAGGCGGGCATTGCCGCGGTGCTGTGGCTGTTGGGTGTGGTGATCACCTCGGATGTGATGGGCTATTTCGCCGGGCGAACCTTGGGCGGGCCAAAGTTCTGGCCAGCGATCAGCCCGAAGAAAACCTGGTCCGGCACGATTGCGGGCTGGATCGGCGCGGCTGTGCTGGGGTTGGTGTTTGTGCTGATGGGCCACGGCAGTTGGCCGCTGATCCTTTTGTCGCCAGTGGTGGCCTTTGCCGGGCAGATGGGCGACATCGCGGAAAGCTGGTTGAAGCGGAAGGTCGGCGTCAAGGATTCCTCTAACCTGATCCCCGGCCATGGCGGCCTTTTGGACCGGTTTGATGCGCTGGTGGGCGCCATGGTGGCGGTGATGATCCTGACCCGGGTGATCACCCTGCCAATCGGGGGTTAACATCATGCGGTCGGTTTCCGTGTTCGGCGCGACGGGCTCCGTCGGGGAAAGCACCTATGATCTG
>CAMFLG010000416.1 GCA_945957495.1 uncultured Pseudorhodobacter sp.
GGTGTCGGGTCAGGCGGTGGGCTATGTCGCCTGGGTGTTTGTGGTTGACGGGCTGACCTTTGCCAGCGTGATGCTGGCCTATAAGGGCACAGGTCTGTTGCCGCGCGAGGTCGCCCCCTGGGGGCGCGGCGCGATTGCGGCTGCGGCCTCTTTCGGGGCATATGGCGTTTCGGTCTGGGCGATGACCAAGGCGCCGATTGCCGTGGTGGCGGCGGTTCGCGAAACCTCGATCCTGTTCGCGGTGCTGATCGGCTGGCTTGCGTTCGGCGAAAAACTGACACGCGGCAAGGCGATTGCGGCCTGCGTCATCGTGGCGGGCGTGGTGCTGACGCGGCTTTAGATTACGTGTTAATCAGGCAGGCTTTAGCGCGGATCAGGCGGCGCTGTGGCGATCAGGAATGATCTGCTGCGCGATGCCTGCAAAGCAGAGATAAAGCGAGGTGGCAACCAGCCCCCAATGCGCCCAGGTGCCTTCGGCGAAGTTGACCCAGGCCGCCCATCCGGCAAAGATCACCCAGGCCAGTGACACCGGCAGCGTGATATAGCGCCACCGCTTGGTGCGGGTGGGGTGGACAAATTTCAGCCGCAGGAACATAGAAACCGTCAAAAGCACGACGACGGCCAGAATGGTCCATTGTGACGGCGCCACGGCGAACAGCACCAGCACCACCATGTTCCAGCAGGCGGGAAAGCCGGAAAAGCTTTTGTCCTTGGTTTTCATGCGGGTGTCGGCAAAATAGATCACCGAGCCGTAGCAGATCGCGATGATCGCCAGCCACCCCGTCCACCCTGTCAGCATGCCGGATTTGAATAGCGCATAAGCCGGAATGAAAACGTAAGTCAGGTAATCCACGATCAGGTCCATCAACACGCCGTCATAGATCGGAAAGTTGTTGGGCGTGTCGTAGCGCCGGGCCAATGGGCCATCGACGCCATCGACGATCAGGGCGACGACCAGCCACAGGAACATGACGCGCCAGTTGCCCTCTACCGCCGCCAACATGGCAAACATCGAAAGCACTGCGCCGGTGGCGGTCAGCAGGTGAACGGAAAGAGCTTTGAATCGGATATCCATGAGGATAAATCGCCCAAAAGGCGAAAGCTTGCAATGATTCAGGCGCGCGGATGCGCCTTTTCATAGACTTCCAGCAATCTTGCGGCATCGACGCCGGTATAGGCCTGCGTTGTGGAAAGCGAGGCGTGGCCCAGAAGTTCCTGAATGGCCCGCAGATCGCCGCCTGCAGACAGCAGGTGCGTGGCAAAGCTGTGGCGCAATGCGTGCGGCGTGGCAGAGGCGGGCAGGCCCAGTTGGGTGCGGGTTTTTTCCATCGCCAGCGCAATCAGGCGCGGGTTCAGCGGGCCGCCGCGCAGGCCACGAAACAGCGGTTCGTTGCGCGACAGATCATAGGGGCAGAGCGCAACATAGCGTGCGACGGTCTCTTGCGTGGTGGGCAGGGTTGGCACCAATCGTTCTTTGCCGCCCTTGCCCTTGATGCGCAGAACCTCGGGCAGCGGATGTGCGGCACCGGTCAGGCCCAGGGCCTCGGATATCCGCAGGCCGCAGCCGTAAAGCAAGGTCAGAACCGCGACATCGCGGGCGGCGATCCAGTCTTCGCGGGCGAAATCGCCGATGCTGTCGATCATGTCGCGCGCGCCGTCTTCGGACAGAGGGCGCGGCAGTTTGCGCTGATATTTCGGGCCGCGCGCCGACAGGACGGTGGTGGCATCGACGCCCTCGCGGTCGGCGACCCAGGCGACAAAGCTTTTCACCGCCGAAAGCGCGCGCGCAAGCGAACGCGACGACACATCGCGATTGCGTTCAAAGGCCATCCAGGACCGCAGGTCGGCCTGCGGCAGATTGGCAATTGCCGCCAGGCCCTCACCACCCCCCCGATGTTCGGCCAGAAATCCCAGAAACCCGGTAACGTCGCGGCTGTAGGCGGTGATCGTATGCGCCGCCGCCCCATCCAGCGCGCGTTTATGATCCAGCCAGCGCGCCAGCGCATCGCGCTGGGCTGCAGGGATCAACAGGCCGGTCATGCCAGCCAGCGGCGCATCGTGCGCTCGAACACGGCGGCGAAAAATGTCAGCAGATCAATGCCATGGGTGGGTTTGAACTGATGCGGGTCTTCGGCCCCCAGTACCAGCATGCCGGGCAGGCGGCCCTTGCCGAAATCAAGCTTCATCAGCGCCTCGGACCGGATCCAATCGGATTTCTCGCCATAAAGCACGTCAGATTCCGGCAAGACCTGCCGCAGCACCACTTGGCGCAAGGACACATTGCGCCCGCCAGAGATGTAGTCCGCAACGAACCCGGGGTTTGCGACGTAAAGCACATCGCCCAGCTTGCGCAGCGCCGGATCATCGGCGTCCTGCACCGACTCCAACACCAGCCGCACACAATCAACGCGCAGGGTCGCAGCGACTTCCTGAGCCACGGTTTTCAGAAAATCCTCGAAACTCAGCGGGTCCAGCATCTGCAGGATGGCGCGATGCACCTGATTGGTTCCGGCAAGGTTTTCGTAGGCGGCGGCGATCACGGTGCGGTGGGTGTCTTCCAGACGATCCAGCCGGCCTTCCAGCCGCTCCATCGCGATGCCGCGCAAATCGACCACGTTGGAGCCCATCAGACGTTCGTTCGCGCCGATCAGCGCATTCATCACATCGCGGTCCTCCAGCAGAACTTCGGGTTCTGCAAGGATACGGTCGCGCAAATCTTGGTCGATCATCTGGTTCAGCCCCAAACGGCCCGCGCTTTATTTGGCGGGTTCTTGATATCTTGCGACACTATCACGGTTTTTCGCAACCGTTCCAGTGTTTTGAACGCGCGGCGCGGTCGGGTCAGTCGTAAAGGCCGTAGTCGGGCAGCATCGACGGTCTTTTGCCTTTGCGGGTGGGGCGGCCCAGATGGTCCAGAAATTCCGGCAGACCGCGCAGTGCTGCATCCAGATTTTTCGTCAGCCCCTCTGGCTGTCCGCTGTGCGGGTTGAAATCCACCTGCCGCGCGGTGGGGCGCCGGAAGGGCCAGCCTGTGACAGGAATCAGCAGGCTGTCGCGGCGTGGCAGGTGCGACAAGGCGGTGGTCCATTCGCGGGCGTTGCGTCCCAAGGGCGCGATGCGATGGGCGGCGTCTGGGCAAAGATAGAAACATCCGCTGACCTGCCAAGCGCAAGCGGCGGGATCGTAGCTGAGGTCGATCAGCCGCAGGCCGTCTGCTGCGGCGGGAGAGATTAATTTTTGATGATAACTGCCGCGGCCCGCGTCAAATCCTGGCTGAAAGGCCGGATGTGGCGCAAAGCCTGCGGCTAAGAATGCGGGGGCAAGACGATCCTGGATCGCTTGCCACACCGCGGAATGGTTCAACTCTGGCTCTGCGCGCAAGGCGATCAGAGAATGTTCTGCCCGGTTTTCGCCCAGTCCTTCATGAACTGTTCGATGCCCTTGTCGGTCAGCGGATGCGAGA
>CAMFLG010000417.1 GCA_945957495.1 uncultured Pseudorhodobacter sp.
GTTGATGGCCATGGTGTGAAAGCCGAGATCGAAGCGCGCGTCGCCCAGATCCGCACCCAGATCGAAGAAACCACCAGCGACTATGACCGTGAAAAGCTGCAAGAGCGCGTGGCCAAACTGGCTGGCGGTGTTGCGGTGATCAAGGTCGGCGGCATGACCGAAGTTGAAGTCAAAGAGCGCAAAGACCGCGTTGATGACGCCCTGAACGCGACCCGTGCGGCCGTGCAGGAAGGCATCGTTGTTGGCGGTGGTGTGGCCTTGGTTCAGGCTGCAAAATCGCTGGACGGTCTGGCGGGTGCAAACTCTGACCAGAACGCCGGTATCGCCATCGTGCGTCGCGCCTTGGAAGCTCCGCTGCGTCAGATCGCAGAAAACGCTGGCGTCGATGGCGCTGTCGTGGCTGGCAAGGTCCGCGAATCCACCGACCTGTCGTTCGGCTTCAACGCGCAGACCGAAGAATATGGCGACATGTTCAAGTTCGGCGTCATTGACCCGGCGAAAGTCACCCGCACCGCGCTGGAAGATGCAGCTTCGGTTGCGTCCCTGCTGATCACCACCGAAGCGATGATCGCCGATCGTCCGGAGCCGAAAGCGGCTGCTGGCGGCATGGGCGGCGGCATGGGTGGCATGGGCGGCATGGACGGCATGATGTAATCTGCCCCACCGGCATGATAAGGAAAGGGCGTCCCGTTCGGGACGCCCTTTTCGTTTGGAGGTTTGGCGATGGTGGTTGGGCGGGGCTATGTGGATGGGCTGCGCTTAGGGAGGTCATGGGCCTGTTGGGGCGATCTGACGTCCGCCTCGTCTGACTGCGGGCACCGCTGGGGTGCCCGCAATCGTGCCTGTGCTTAGTAGCAGGGCGGGTAGGGGTAATAGCCGCAGGCGGGCGGCGGTGGCGGGTAGTAGGGGTAGGGGGTGGCCGCAGCGGCGGCGGCCCCGGCAACAGCGGCCCCGGTGACGACGCCTGCGCCGTACCAGGCGGCGCGGTCCCCGGTGCGGCGGGCGACGCCTGCGTAGGACATCGGGGTCAGCGGGCGGCCGATGATGTCGATGAACACGGCGGCGGCACCTTTGGCACCGGTCAGGCTGCCTTCCAGCACGTCAACGTCAAACACCAGATTGTTGCCGTCCATCTTGGGCGATTTCAGCACGACCACGGCATCATAGACCTCATCCGAGGTTTCGCCGAACACCGAGACGGTGGCGTTGGGTGGATCTGCGGCAAAGCTGTCGCTGCCATCGGCCCATTCCTCGAGCAGCACGCTGGTCGGGGAATGGCCTGCGGCGCGCACCGGGCGGTCGGCAAAGACGATGGCATTGGTGGACACGCCCGTGAGGGTGAGTTTGCCATTTTCCAACGTGGCGCCATCCGAGTTCATCACGATCAGCGAGGGCACCACCTCGGGACGCGAGGTTTGGCCGATGTTCTTTTGCAACGGAACGTGCGGCGGTGGAGCCGTGCCTTCGGCCAGCGCAAGGCTGGGCAAAAGCAGGGCTGCCGCGAGGGCAACGCTGCGCAGGGGGGAAGGAAAGTGCATCTGGAATTCTCCCGTGTTCTGGAAAACATGCGCCGCCCGAAATGATCTGGCGGTCGGATTGCATCCTGCCCGAGCGCATTCCCGCTGTCCAATCTGATCTTTTTCGGAACCGACGCGCCGCGCATGGGCTGGCGTGTCGGGAAAAGCGATTCCTGCCCCATTGATCGGGCGTCCGGGTGATTGGCCGCAATCTGACCGTTTTGCCGGGCGAAGCGCCGAAAACTGTCGCATCAAGCCGCTTGCGATACGTCCGAGGCTCGGCCAATGTGGGCGTTGGGGGGATGGGGGTGGCACTTCGATCAACGCCCCCGGTTTGCCCCGCAACAATCAGCGTCGGGCCATAGCCCGACCCCACGGGAAGCCTTTCGCCACATGTGCCCTGCCAAGATCACCGCCAATCAAGACCGAGGTTTCATCATTCCGATCGGCGGGGGCGAAGATCGCGTCAAGGAGCGGCACATTCACCGCCGCTTTGTCGATCTGGCGGGGGCTGCAGGGGCAGATATCGTGGTGATCCCGACCGCATCCGAGATGGAAAGCACCGGGCCGGATTACAACCGGATCTTCCGCGATCTGGGGGCGGCGGTGGTGGATTTTCTGCCCATTGCCAAGCGGGCCGATTGCGACAACCCGCGCTATCTGGACATGCTGGACCGCGCGACGGGGATTTTCCTGACCGGCGGCAACCAGTTGCGGCTATCGACCATTCTGGGCGGCACGGCGATTGCGCAGCGCATCCGCAAGCGCAACGCGGCGGGGGTGACGGTGGCGGGCACCTCGGCAGGGGCGTCGATCATGTCGGAACACATGATCGCCGGGGGTGACAGCAATTCGATCCCGGCAGAGGGCGCGGTCAGTCTGGCCCCCGGCCTGGGCTTGACGAATGCGGTGATCATAGATCAGCATTTCACCCAGCGGAACCGGTTGGGGCGGCTGCTGGCAGCGGCGTCCTATAACCCGTTTCTGATTGGGTTGGGGATTGATGAGGATACGGCGGCCTTCATTGGCCCGGATGGGGTGTTTGAGGTGGTAGGCTCTGGCACGGTGACGGTGGTGGATGCCTCGGGTCTGACGCATTCCTCAATGTGGGAGGCCAGCCGGGGGCAGGCCTTGTCGCTGCTTGGCTTGAAGGTTGACGTGATGAGCGAAGGCTGCCGATATGATCTGACCGGGCGTCACGCCTATCCGCCGGATGAGCATTCCGCCTTTTGCACCCTGCCGAACCCCAAGAACGGATCTAAACACTAACAACCCACAAGGAGCGCCGTGCATGAAGATCGTCTCTACCAATGTTTTTGTCGGTCCGAATGTTTGGGCGGGGTTCCCGGTGATCCGGCATGTGGTGGATCTGGGGTTGCTGGAGGAGTGGCCTTCGGCACGTCTGGGGGATGCGTGGATTGATGCGCTGGTCGAGGCGTTGCCGGGGTTGCGCGAACACGGCTGTTCCTATCGTGAGGCGGGCGGGCTGATCCGCCGTCTGCGCGAGGGCGAGGGCACCTGGCTTGCGCATGTGGCAGAGCATGTGGCGCTGGAAATTCAGGGGGTTGCCGGATCGGAAGTGACCTTCGGGCGCACGCGCGGCACGGGTGTGCCCGGGCAATACAACCTTGTCTATGAATACCGTCAGCGCGATGTCGGGCTGGATGCCGGGCGGCTGGCGATCAAGCTGTTGATGCATCTGTTGCCGGAAGACCTGAAGGCGCAGGTCGATTATGATTTTGACGCAGAGTTTGATTTCCCGGCCGAATTGAAGAGCTTTGTGCTGTCGGCGCAGCGCAAGGAATTCGGGCCTTCGACGGGATCGCTGGTCAAGGCGGCTGAGGAACGCGATATTCCGTGGATCCGGCTGAACAATGCCTCTTTGGTGCAATTTGGCCATGGCAAGTATCAGCAGCGCATTCAGGCGACGATCACC
>CAMFLG010000418.1 GCA_945957495.1 uncultured Pseudorhodobacter sp.
AAAATATCCTGCGGGGGCAGGATTTGCCGCAGGCGCATCCCTTGGGGGCGCAAAGCCCCGATCCCGGCCCGCCCAAGGCCGCGCGCTGGCCGATCAAACCGAAAGGTCCGCTTTACGGTGTTTGCGGCGTCAGATGCGTCACCCCAACCGCCGCGGCCCGGGCCAGCTCCGGGTCCAGCGACATCGGAATATATTCCCCCTGCCGCCACAGATCGCTCAGATCATCATAGAACCGCGACAGGGGATGCCCGGATTGCCCGGTCGAGATGATGAACACCGAACTGTCCGGATCAGCAAAATCGTAAACCCCGCGATAGCCCCCGGCATGCACGTTCAGATAGGGGTTCGGCCCGGTGCCCTTGGTGCGCCCGCGCAGCAAGGTCGAATCGCCGCCCGAGGTGGATTGCCGGATATTCACGAAATAGCGCAGCACCGGCACATCGCCCAGCACCGGGTGATCATGCGTCGCCTGATGCGCATCGCCCCAGCGCCAGCTTTCGATGTTCGGCCCATAGGTTTCCGACAGCGACAACAGCGCGTCATCCAACGCCATCCGCGCAATATCGGTGCAGGTTTCCACCGCCGCCGACTGGATCACATCGCACCAGACCGCCGCACCATCGACATTGCGGAACACCCGTTCAATAAACACCGGCTCGGGATGGGTGAACTTGTCGGCCAGCGGGCCCAACTCATCCCGCGTCAGCCGTTCCTGCACCGCACGCAGCCAGGCGCTGGCGATCAGCGGCTCTGGCAGATGTTCGTTCATCTCTCCATTCCACTGCGCCAACAGCTCCAGCGCCTTCTGCCGCATCCGCTCGGGCGTGCCTTCCGGCGCCGCGGTCCCGGTGAACCACAGATCCGCCCCGATCAACGGCAACAGGTTGCGCGCTGTTGGGCTGACCGTATCCAGTTGCGCCTCGATAAACGAATCCCGCGTATGCACCTCACGGGTTTTCATCAGCGCCAGCCAGCGTTGAATCCGCTCGGTATCGCCCCATTCAAAGCTGACATGCTCGGGGAAGGGGCGATCCACCGTCTTGTTGTTGGTGTTACCCAGAATACCCGAATTGGGATTCACAAAACGTGGATTGTCCTCAAAGGGCAGCATCCCGGTCCAACGGTTCTTGCCCTCCCAGCCCGGCGCAGGCATCCGGCCCTTGGTGGCATGTGACGGATCGCGCGCCGGCATCACCCCGATCACCTGCAGCGCAATGCCATTGGCATCGGCCAGCATCAGGTTCTGCGACGGCGCCATATACAACCGGCTGTCCTCGATCGCCTCGGCCACCGATCCCGCCTGCATCAGCCGCATCGCCGCCGTCATCGAGGTATCCGCCCCCGAAAGCGCCGTCCATTCCAACGCAGGCACCGCCCCCGCAGGGGTGACAGAAGCCAGATCGTAATGGCTGCCCGGCAGGATCGGCCCGCTTTCCGACCAGCGCAGCGTCAGCGTCACAGGCTCTGCATCCTTGATCCGCAGGATCGACTGCTGCTTGCGGAAGGGCTTCGGCCCCTCCGGTGTCAGATATTCCTCGGGATTGTCCGGGTTGATCCGCTCCATCACCACGTCCTGATCGTCCATGTAGGAAGAGGTCAGGCCCCAACCCAGCTTTTCCGACCGGCCCACCAAAACCACCGGAACCCCCGGAATCGTCCCCCCGATCACCCCGCCCGTCGGAAGTTGCAGCCGCGCCAGATACCAGATCGACGGCGCCGTCAGCCCCAGATGCGGGTCATTCGCCAACAGACTGCCCCCGGCTGCGGCCTTGTCCGGCATCGCGGCCCAGGCGTTCGACGCCCCGGCAAAATCGCGCGAATGAAACGGCGACAACGGATCGTCGATATAGGCTATCTTTGTGGGATTGATGCCGGGCATCGGCCCCGGCATCAGGCTGGCATAGTCGGGCAGGGCGGCAATGCCGGTGCCGGGATCGTCGGGCAGAATATCCGACAGCCGCGCCACAGGCAGGATCGTCGAGATCTGCGCCCGCAGCACCTCATCCTCCAGATGCGCCGAAAGCTGCAACGCCATCAGCTTGATGATCGCGATGCTGTCGGCAGGCGTCCAGGCCGCGATCTCGTTGGAAAAGAAGAAAAACTCCGGCGCACCGCGCCCGCGCGCGCCCAGATTCACCTGCGTGATCCAGGCATTCACCCCGGCGGAATAGGCCTCCAACGCGCGGCGGGTCGGTTCGTCCTGCGCTGCGACCGATTGTTCGGACAAGGGGTAAATGTCCAGCCGCCGGATCAATTCGTCAATCTTTACCGTGCGCTGGCCGAAAATCTCGGACAACCGCCCTTGCGCCGTGCGCCGCAGCATCGTCATCTGCCACAGCCGATCCTGCGCATGCGCAAAACCCAGCGCGAAATAAACATCCTCTGCCGTCTTGCCAAAGATATGCGGCACATTGGCGTTGTTGCGCACGATTTCCACCGGGGCGGTGATGCCCTGCAGGGTGAAGTCCTCGTTATAATCCGGCAACGACCGGGTCAGGATGTAATAGGCCAGCCCGATCGCCAGAACCGCCAGAACAACCAGTCCGGTAAAGATGCGCAAAAGCCAGCGGAAGGCGGTCAGCATGGGGCAGAGTCCTTGACGGCAAGGTGAGGATGCCTTCCTAGTCGAAACCCTGTGAAGGGGCAATGAGGGGGCTGATCACCATGGCGAAACTGGCGTTTCTGGGGCTTGGCGTGATGGGCTATCCGATGGCCGGTCATCTGGCGGCCAAGGGCCATGCTGTGACCGTCTATAACCGCAGCCCCGCCAAGGCCGCCGCCTGGGTCGCCCAGCATGGCGGCACCAGCGCGGCCACCCCGGCACTGGCTGCGGCAGGTGCCGAATTCGTTCTGGCCTGCGTCGGCAACGATGATGACCTGCGCGCGGTCTGCCTTGGCCCCGATGGCGCCTTTGCCGGCATGACCAAAGGCGCCTGCTTTGTCGATCACACCACCGTTTCCGCCACCGTCACCCGCGAACTCTCTGCCATCGGTGCCGATCTTGGCCTTGGCTTTGTCGATGCGCCGGTGTCGGGCGGGCAGGCGGGGGCCGAAAACGGCCAGCTTTCCATCATGTGCGGCGGCGAGGCCGCAGATTACGCACGCGCCGAACCCATCCTCGCGGCCTATGCCCGCATCTGCCGCCGCATTGGCGACAGTGGCGCGGGTCAGCTGGCCAAGATGATGAACCAGATCGCCATCGCAGGTCTGGTGCAGGGTCTGGCAGAGGCGCTGGCCTTTGGAGAAAAGGCGGGCCTTGATGGCGAGGCGGTGGTTGAGGTGATCAGCCAGGGTGCCGCAGGCAGCTGGCAGATGGCCAACCGTCACAAAACCATGCTGGCGGATAAATTCGACTTCGGCTTTGCGGTGGACTGGATGCGCAAAGACCTGAAGATCCTGTCTCTTATACACATCTGACGCTGCCGACGACTAGTCGAGTGTAGAT
>CAMFLG010000419.1 GCA_945957495.1 uncultured Pseudorhodobacter sp.
TATAGAGCGTGTGCAAGCCCTTATGGGCGCCGTCCGCCAGTTCGGCGAGGCTGGGCAGGAAACCGGCGAGGGTTTTGCCGCCGCCGGTGGGGGCGATGAGCAGGGTGGCAGGAGCGGTCGCGCGGGCCAGCATTTCGGTCTGGTGTGGGTGCAGCGTCCAGCCTTGGGCGGTGAACCAGTGGGAAAGGGCGGCAGGGAGGTGCATGGGCGCGAGGTTAGGGGGTCGCGTTGGGGTGCGAAAGGGTTTGCGGTGAACGGCGGGCGGGCGCTGTGTTAACCGACGGAAATTGCAGGGAAAGTCGGGTATGTTTTGCGTATGTTTTGCGTATGCCAGACGTATGCCAAACGTATGCCTGTTGCGGGTGTGGAAGTGGCGTTAACCAATTGATGCGAATCGGGGGGGAGATAGTCGGGGTGAACCCCGACCTACGGGTGGGGGATGATCCACAGCCGCAGCGATCTGGCCGGGTTGGGAGAGAGTCGGGCTGAAGCCCGACCTACGGGCGACGGGGGGTGTCGCCAATGGGCTTGCGTGCATCCGCGCAGGGCAATATCCGGGGGGCATGAAAATACTATTCCTGGGCGATGTGATGGGGCGGGCGGGGCGCGCGGCGGTGGCAGAGCGGCTGCCATCTTTGCGCAGCCAGTGGGGCCTGGATTTCGTGGTGGTCAATGGCGAGAACGCCTCCCAAGGCGCAGGGCTGACCGGTGAACATGCGCGGGTGCTGTTGCAGGCGGGGGCGGATTGCCTGACGCTGGGCGATCACGCCTTTGACCAGAAGGACATGCTGCAGTTCATCGAGACGGAAAACCGCATCATCCGGCCGCTGAATTTCTCGAAAGTGGCGCCGGGGCGTGGGGTGAAGATTTTCGAGGCGACGCAGGGGCGCAAGGTGCTGGTGGCGCAGGTGCTGGGGCAGGTGTTCATGAAGCGGCCCTTCGATGACCCGTTTTCGGCGATTGAAACCGTGCTGAAAACCCATCGCATCGGCGGCGCGGTACAGGCGGCGATTGTTGATGTGCATGCCGAGGCCACCAGCGAAAAGATGGCGATGGGGCATTGGTGCGACGGGCAGGCAAGTCTTGTGGTGGGCACGCATACGCATGTGCCGACGGGAGATGCGCAGATCTTGCCGGGGGGCACGGCGTATTTGACCGATGCGGGCATGTGCGGCGATTACAATTCGGTCATCGGCATGGAAAAGCTGGAGCCGCTGCGGCGGTTCATCACCGGCATGTCATCGGGGCGGTTCGAGCCTGCCAATGGCCCGGCGACGCTGTCGGGGGTTTATGTGGAAACCGATGACCGCACGGGCAAGGCGCTGAAAGTGCGGATGATCCGCAATGGCGGCGTGTTGGAACAGTCAGCACCGTGAAACACTGGCGGTATCTGGTGGTGCTGATCGCGCTGGGCGTGGGTTGGGGTTCGACCCAGCCTTTGGGCAAGATTGCCGCCTCGACCGGGCATCAGCCGTTCGGGCTGATCTTCTGGCAGTTGGCGATTTGCACGGTGATGCTGGGGGCGTTGACGCTGGGGCGGGGCAAGCGGCTGCCGTTTCACCGCGACGCGTTGCAGTTCTATCTGGTCGTGGCGCTGCTGGGCACGCTGATCCCGAACTTCACGTTCTATTACTCGGTGGCGCGGCTGCCGGCGGGGATCATGTCGATCATCGTTTCGACCATCCCGCTGATCGCGTTTCCGATTGCGCTGGCGTTGCGGATGGACCGCTTCAGCTGGCGCAAGGCGGCGGGGTTGGTGTTGGGGCTGATCGGCGTGCTGTTGATCGCGGTGCCGCAGACCAGCCTGCCGGATCGGGCGATGGTGGCGTTTTTGCCGGTGGCGATGGTGGGGCCGCTGTTTTACGCGCTGGAAAACACCTATGTCGCGCGCACCGGCATGGCGGGGATGGATGCGGTGCAGGCGATGTTTGGCGCGAGTCTGGCCGGGTTGATCCTGTGCGTGCCGATGATGCTGACGATGGGGCATTGGTTTGCGATGCCCTTGCCGCCGGGGCGGGCGGAATGGGCGTTGATCGTGTCTTCGGCCCTGCATGCGCTGATTTATTCGGCCTATGTGTGGCTTGCGGCGCGGGCGGGATCGGTGTTCGCCTCGCAATGTTCCTATATCGTCACGGCGGCGGGCCTGCTTTGGGCGATGCTGCTGTTGGGTGAACGGTTCAGCCCCTGGGTCTGGGCGGCGGTGGCGGTGATGCTGCTGGGGCTAAGTCTTGTGCAACCGCGCAATCGGCAGGCGATTGCCGAATAATACCCGGCTGTTCGGGGCGAGATTGCTTGCTGGCGTCGTTTTCGGTTGATACTGCAGCGAAAGCGACATTAGCGAGGCACCGTATGCTGGGACTGGACCTGAGCCAAACTGCGCAAGCCATCATCGCGCTGCTGATCCTTGGCGGCATGCTGGTGATGTTCGTACGCGAGACTTATCCGGTGGAGGTCGTGGCGATTGGCGGCGCAATGGTGATGCTGGTTCTGGGCATCCTGCCGATGAAGGCGGTGCCGGATGTGCTGTCCAACAACGCGCCCTGGACGATTGCGGCGATGTTCATGATCGTGGGGGCGCTGGTGCGCACCGGGGCGCTGGAAGGGGTCAGCCAGATGGCCGCCCGCAATGCCGAGGCGCATCCGGCCTGGACGCTGGCCATTCTGGGGCTGGGGGTGACGGCGGTTTCGGCCTTTGTCAACAACACCCCGCTGGTTGTGGTGATGATGCCGATTTTCATGCAGCTTTCCAAGCAGTTGCAGCTATCACCCTCCAAGCTGATGATCCCGCTGAGCTATATGACCATCCTGGGCGGGACGGTCACGCTGGTGGGCACCTCGACCAATCTGGTGGTTGATGGGGTGGCGCAAAAGGCCGGGATGGCGCCGTTTGGCGTATTCGAGATCACGCCGCTGGGGGTGGTGGTGGCGCTGACCGGGCTTGGCTATCTGGCGCTGTTTGCCGACCGGCTGTTGCCTGCGCGCGAGTCGATGACCTCGCTGCTGAGCGACAAGAAGGGCATGAAGTTCTTTACCGAGGTGGCGATCCCGCAGGATTCGGCCTTTGTCGGCAAGAAGCCCGCCGAGGTGGATCTGTTCAAGCGCGGCGGGGCGCGGGTGATCGACGTTCTGCGCGGCGATATCAGCCTGCGGCGCAATCTGGAGAATGTGGTTCTGGCGCCCGGCGACCGGGTGGTGCTGCGCACGCCGATGGCGGAATTGCTGGGCATGAAGGAAAGCAAGGATGTCGAACATGCGGTGGATGACCGCCCACAGGAGGATCTGATCGGGCCGCCGGTGGACCGGGACATGCAGCAGGTGGACAAGCTGTCGTCGGTGCAAACCTCGACCGTGGAGGTGCTGATCACCCCCGGCTGCCGGATGGTGGGGCGCACGCTGGGCGAGATGCGGCTGCGGCGGCGCTATGGCGTCTATCCC
>CAMFLG010000420.1 GCA_945957495.1 uncultured Pseudorhodobacter sp.
CTGACCGGGATGTGAAGGGCGAAATCGTCGTGCTGGTGGACCGGGCGGCGGAACAGGTGGCGGATGCGGCAACGGTGGAACAGGCTTTAGACCGGGCTTTGGGCCATATGACGATGAAGGATGCGGCGGCGGCGGTGGCACAAGCCTACGGTTTGCCCCGGCGCGAGGTGTATCAGTTGGCGTTAAAACGCTCGGGGGAGTGACGCGATGCGGTGTGCAGAGGTTGGCAGGCAGATGACGGGCGCACGGTCTTATCAGGCCGGGCTTGCGGCCGAGGATCAGGTGGCACAGCTTTATGACCGATCGGGCCGGTCGGTTTGCGCACGGCGCTGGCGGGGGTCTGGCGGCGAAATTGATCTGATTGCGCGTGATGGGTCCGAAGTGATTTTCATTGAGGTCAAGCAAAGCAAGACCCATGCGCAGGCGGCAGAACATCTGACACCGCGGCAGATGGCACGGATCTACGCCTCGGCTTCGGAATTTCTGGCCGGAGAACCTAAGGGGCAGTTGACCGACGTGCGCTTTGATGTGGCGCTGGTCGATGGCATGGGGCGGATCGAGGTGTTGGAAAACGTCTACGCCGCCTGATTGCATTCCCGCCCGGTCTGCGGCATCCAAGGGGCAGCAACAGTCGGAGAGCCTCATGCCGCTAAAGGTCGCGTTACAGATGGACCCGATCGGGTCGGTCAATATCAATGCAGACAGCACATTCCGCATCGCGCTGGAGGCGCAGGCGCGGGGGCATTCGCTGTTCTTCTACACGCCGGACAAACTGGCCTTTATTGAGGGACGCGTTATGGCGCGCGGATTCCCGATCGAGCTGCGGCGTGAGGTGGGAAACCATGTGACTTATGGCCCGGAAACCCAGGTGGATCTGGGAGAATTCGATGTGGTCTGGTTGCGGCAAGACCCGCCGTTTGACATGGGCTATATCACCACGACGCATCTGCTGGATATGATCCATCCCAAGACTTTGGTGGTGAATGACCCGTTCTGGGTGCGCAACTATCCGGAAAAGCTGCTGGTTTTGCAGTTCCCGCAGCTGACACCGCCCACCGCCATTGCGCGCGATTTGCAGACGATCCGTGAATTCAAGGCGCGGCATGGCGATATCATTCTGAAACCTTTGTATGGCAACGGCGGTGCCGGGGTATTCCGGCTGGACCCGAATGACCGCAATCTGGCCTCGCTGTACGAGATGTTTACCGGCATCAATCGCGAGCCGTTGATTGTGCAGAAGTTCCTGCCGGATGTGTCCAAGGGCGACAAGCGGGTGATTCTGGTGGATGGCGAACCGGTGGGCGCGATCAACAGGGTGCCGCAGGCGGGTGAGACCCGGTCGAACATGCATGCGGGTGGGCGCCCTGAAAAGGTGGGGCTGACGCCGCGCGATCTGGAGATTTGCGCGACGATCGGGCCGGTGCTGCGCGAACATGGGCAGGTGTTCGTTGGCATTGATGTGATCGGCGATTACCTGACCGAGATCAACGTCACCTCGCCTACCGGCATTCAGGAGTTGGAGCGGTTTGACGGAACCAACACCGCCGAAAGGATCTGGCAGGTGATTGAGGCGAAGCGGGCGGGTTGACTGCGGGGCGGTCCGCTGGCCAAGGCGCCGATTTCTTCGAACAAATCGGTTCGGATTTTTCGAAAAATCCGAGTGCGACGGCAGATGTCGGAGCTGAGATTTGCCCTCGGTTGTATTGCCGTCAGGATTTCGCGCCGACGGCGATTCGGTAGCTGACCGCCTCGGCGATATGGGGCAGGTGGACCTGGTCGCTTGCATCCAGATCGGCGATGGTGCGGGCAACGCGCAGCACGCGGTGATAGCCGCGGGCCGACAGGCCGAACCGTTCCGCGACGCGGGCCAGAAGGGCGCGGCCTTCGGCGTCGGGGGCCGCCACCTGTTCCAGCAGGCTGCCTTCCATATCTGCATTCACGGTCAGGTTCGCCTTTCCTTTGAAGCGCGCGAGTTGGCGGCCCCGGGCGGCGGCGACGCGGGTGGCCACCGTGGCAGAGGTGTCGCCAGAGGCGGGCAGATCTAGGTCGGTATAGGCCACAGGGGGCACTTCCACCCGCAGATCAAACCGGTCCATCAGCGGGCCCGAGATGCGGCCAAGGTAATCCTCGCCACAAAGCGGCACCTTGGCACAGGCGCGGGCGGGGTCTGACATGTAGCCGCATTTGCAGGGGTTGGCGGCAGCGACCAGCAGGAATCGGCAGGGATAGCGGATATGAGCGTTGGCGCGGGCCACCATGATTTCGCCGGTCTCAATCGGCTGCCGCAGGGTCTCCAGCACGGTGCGGGGGAATTCGGGGAATTCGTCCATGAACAGCACGCCGTTGTGCGCAAGGCTGATTTCCCCCGGTTTCGCCCCCTTGCCCCCCCCGACAATGGCCGCCATCGAGGCGGTGTGATGCGGTTCGCGGAAAGGCCTGCTGCGCGAGATGCCGCCTTCGGACAAGAGCCCTGCGAGCGAATGAATCATAGAGGTTTCAAGGGCTTCCTGCGCCGAAAGCGGCGGCAGGATGCCGGGAAGCCGCGCGGCCAGCATGGATTTTCCAGAGCCGGGCGTGCCCACCATCAGAACATGGTGGCGCCCGGCGGCGGCGATTTCCAACGCGCGTTTGGCGCGTTCCTGCCCCTTTACATCGCGGAAATCGCGGCCTTGCGGGGCGGCCTGCACCTCTCCCGCCTCGGCAGGGTGGATCGGCGACTGGCCGGTGTAGTGGCGCACGACCTCGCCTAGCGTCGCGGCGGCCAGCACCTGCGTGGCGCCGACCCAGGCCGCCTCTGCCCCGCAGGCCTTGGGGCAGAGCAGCGCGCGGTCCTCTTCGGCGGCGGCCATGGCGGCGGGCAGGGCACCTACGACGGCGATCAGGCGACCGTCGAGCGAAAGTTCGCCCAAGGCCACGGTCGATTCGACCTCATCCTTGGGGATGATTTCCAGCGCTGCGAGCAGGGCAAGCGCGATGGGCAGATCGAAATGCGAGCCTTCCTTGGGCAGATCGGCGGGCGACAGGTTGACCGTGATGCGTTTGGAGGGAAGCGCGATCGACATTGCGGCCATGGCGGCCCGGACGCGTTCCTTGGCCTCTGACACCGCCTTGTCAGGCAGGCCGACGATGCCGAAATAGGGCATGCCGGGGGCTATGGCGCATTGCACTTCGACAATGCGCGCCTCGACCCCTTCAAAGGCCACTGTGTAGGCCCGTGCCACCATGTCCGCCCCCGTTCAGAATAGTTAACGGGTAGGGCGCAATGGTTTACGATTGGTAAATGGCGACGAATTTTGGCCAGGCTTCCGGGTCTGCGACGGTTTTGTCGCGGCAAAAGGCGTTGCAAAAGCCAAAGCGGCGGTCGTTCAGTTCCAGAACATGCGTCACCGGCTTGCCGGAATAGGGG